>JAIFLJ010000263.1:16072-19664 GCA_020049135.1 bacterium
GTTCGTTTTGCGCGATTGCATCTCCGTGCTGACCACCACTCTTTTTTTTACTTCTGGATAATCTTTTTTTAATTCTCTCAACCCTTTCAGATGTTTATCGTGGATCAACGGAGAAGATTTACATTCAATCGCACATTCCAAATCGTTCACGATAAAATCCACTTCGATCCCGCTGGTCAACCTCCAAAATGAAAATTCGGCATAGACCTCACAATAGGCGTTGTAGCATCTCAATTCGTGTAGAACCCAATTTTCAAACGCCTTTCCAAACAGTTCAGAACCTAGAACTATTTCGCCGCGTTTTGCTAAAAAATTGTCTGTCCCAACATCCAAAAAATAAAACTTTTCTGAGACGCTCATTCTTCTTTTCGGACGCTTCCGATACGATGGCACGAAAAACCCGATCAGCGTATCCGACAAAATTTCAAAATATCCCCGAACGGTTTCACGCGATACCCCCAACTCCCTTGCCACATTTGTGTAATTGATTTGTTCGGCTGACGAAAAAGCGGCAATATTCAAAAAATTTGAGAACGGTGGCAGATGCCTCACTAACCCTTCCGCCATGACCTCCTCCTTCAAATATTCGGAAACATAGGCATTGAGGAGGCGTCTCGGTTGTGCCGAAAGATAGATTTGAGGCAATGTCCCGTGATTCAACATCCGACATAGATCAAAGCTCTCACCCAGCTCGCCTGCTGAAAGCCCAAACAGCTCCATGCGCACTGCACGGCCACCCAACAAATTGCCATGTCCCCTTTTGAGTTTTCTGGCACTCGATCCGCACAAGGCAAAACGAACCCCGCGATTTTCGTGCAACCAATGAATCTCATCCAACAATGCTGGCACCTTTTGTATTTCGTCAACAACAACAAATTTCTCCCCGCTCAACTCCAATTCCTCTCGGAGCGATTCGGGGCGGGTCGCATAGCGCCGATAGGCATCGGCTTTTAAAAGATCCACCCACTTGGCATCAGGGTAGATATCCTTGAGGAGAGTGCTTTTCCCAGATTGTCTCGCCCCCCAGAGGAAAAAAGTCTCCGTGCCCGCTGGAGGAAGACTTATTTTTCTTTTGATTTTAGTCATTTACGGTTGCGGATTGCATGAAATATGACGATTCGCTTTGAGTTTCACGGTTGCCACAAACTTTAGGGGATCATCACAAAAAATTGGCCGTCGAGTTTTTCTTTCATTCCCTGCGCTTGTTCATTCATTTTATTTTTTGGTTTGATTTAGATTTATTCACAAACTGTTTACAGATAAATTGTTGCGTTAATGATACCTTTATCAAGGTTTCACTTATTCTTTTGCCTGCTTTCCCATCTCCAAAAGGATTTTCGCATTTTTTTAAACTCTCACGGAAAATAGAACTGCAAGCTTTATTGATCGCCCATCTGATTTTCTTTCGATCAAACGGGACATCTACGACATTCTCTGGACGCAAGCGCCCCTCCTGCCTGTTTCCCACATTAACAACAGGCAAATGAAACGATGCGGCCTCCAAAATTCCGCTCGAAGAGTTGCCTACATACAAATAGCCAATTCCATAAGCGAATAATAAGCAAGGGATCCCAGATTTTCCACCAAAACCGATTTCGGATGATTGCTAATAAATTTTTCTATCTCCGTCCGTATGGCTTCACCTCCCGGATCAATGTTCGGAGCCGTAAATATGATCGGTCTCGTTTCTTCTTCCAATGCACTAAGTAATTCTTCCGCATCGCTCTTAGCACCGTCCGTCCGCAATGTTTCAGAATGGAGCGTCACCAGTAGAGGTGGCGATGAGAATTTCAAATTCACCCGTTTTTCTAACTCCTCTTTTGAGAGCCTCGGAGTTTCGGCGATTGCATCTAGTGTAACGATTCCATATTATCGTTACAATGATATGGACTGGGGTTCGGTCGGTTCATCGAGTCCATATTTCCAGCGGAAAACCACAGGGTTTTGATTTTCAAGTGCCAGATATTGGAGGATTCGCTTTTTGAGTTCATCTTTTCCGGAGACACGGATGCCTCGGAGCATGGATCGGGCCAACTTGGAAAAGAAGGTTTCCTCCAGATTTAGCCATGATCCGTGCTTGGGCGTGAACACAAATTCAAATCGGTTCGGCTCTGAGGCGAGATAAGCGCGAGTTTCTTTGGAGATGTGAGCGGAATGGTTATCCAAGACCATCCGGATTTTTTTGTTCTTTGGGTAGGCGGCATCAAGACTCTTGAGAAACTCGACAAACTCGCGGCTGCGGTGGCGCTCTACAACCTGCCCGTGGATGCGTCCATCCATCAGATCAATCGCCGCCATCAGGCTAACGGTTCCGTGGCGGACATACTCGTGATCCCTGCTCAAGCAGGGGTGAGGACCGGGGACCGGCGGCAAGTCTGGCGCGGTTGTTCCGATGGCTTGAATGCCCGGTTTCTCGTCATAGCTGAGAACGGCGACTATTTCGTTTGTTTCGCCTTTCGAACGCATCATTTCGACCTCTCGGTAGACGCAGAGCACCTCGGCCTTTTTCCGATCGAATTCGGGATCCCGGCGTTCGAGGTAATACTGGATCTTGTGAGGGCGAACCTCTTGACCTGAAAGTATCTTTGAGACAGTTCCTCGTCCGATCTTCCCAACAGAGGGATGCCCCTCCTTCAGGCAGGTTGAGCGGATATGTTTGCCCAACAAGTCCGTGGTCCAAAGCTCGTGCGGATAGCCGAGATCCTTCGGCTTGCGGCAAGCGAGCTCCGTCAACCAAGCTCGGGCTTCATCGGTAATGATCCTTCGACGACCACGCCCGGGCAGGTCCTGCAATGAGGCCAAAATGCCTATCTGCAGTGCCCTGTCGATGCAGCGATCCACTCTGGGACGAGTGGTCCTCATTGCGCGGGCAATGCCTGAGATGTTTTCGCCAGAGACATAACGCAACAGAATGCTTGCCCTTTCGGTGGACTGGCGAGGCGCTATTCTCGATCGGCTTATTCCTTTG
The DNA here is from genome assembly GCA_020049135.1 of bacterium. Lineage (GTDB taxonomy): Bacteria > Verrucomicrobiota > Verrucomicrobiia > JADLBR01 > JAIBCM01 > JAIFLJ01. Next base: position 19,041 of record JAIFLJ010000263.1, read on the forward strand.
AGTTCTTCGCGTTCTTCGGAGGTGATCACTAATTGAGCTTTGGTGGATTGAAATGGCATAGGCTGTCCTTTTAGATGAGGACAGTATGAACATCAAAATATATTGCAATGATATTTTGGAATCGTTCTACTAGGTTAATAACTTCTCCCTTCCCGTGATCGCTTCGTAATGCTTTCACAAAACCATAGACCGTATCCTTCACAAAGTTGAAATCTCTGGTTGGCGAAAGGGCCCCTAGTTTGATCCGCCTTTCCCCGCTTGCAATCTGGGAAATAATGGTCGGAATCACAGCTCGAGTTGATTGGCGTGGGCCGTAGGTATTAAACGGGCGAACGATAGTCACTGGCAGTCCGAATGAGGCATAAAAAGAATAGGCCAACTGATCGGCGGCTATTTTTGTGGCAGAATAAGGGGATTGTCCTTGGAGAGGGTGTTCTTCGGTAATCGGAACAAATTGAGCCGTCCCATAAACTTCACTGGTTGAGGTATGAATCACCTTTTCTAGTCCAACGCCTCTCGCTGCTTGAAGGATGTTACCCAAATCCTTCCATAAGGATTTGAACGCTGGGAGCGACCGAAAAAAGAGCCGTATTTTTCGTCTGGCGACGGCAAGGAGACGGTCTG
>JAIFLJ010000183.1 GCA_020049135.1 bacterium
TAGAAAACCCCTTCGGGGTATAAAGAAATCCTGCGGCATAAGCCCAAAAACACGCTGTCACAACTTATTCCAAAACAGACTGTTGTATCCAGTTATACAGGAGGTTTAATCCTCTGTGGATTTTGACCTTGTTTTTCCAGTGAGCAAAAGAGCCGTCACAGGAGTTGGTCGTCGTGGGGCCGACGGACATCGCCTCCGCTTGGGATCAGGTTCGACAACGATGCACGGAAGCCGAGAGATTTGCGCAAGAATTTTCAGCACTCATTCCAGCAAATTGATCGCTGATAAGCATCAATGAGGCCATCATCGAAGACTCCGCCATCGAATGGTTCCTCCTTCGGCAAGGCTACGGCAGACAGGTCAGGATGACTTTGTTCACGCAGACAAGCCGTTCCATTTCCACCTGCGTGAGAGTGGTGACTGGAACTCGAAAGAGGCGTGCTGCGCAGGGCAGAAGGGAACAGGCTGTGCCTACGCTTCGCATCTGCACCCATGTCGTGCAACAGCAGCCCCATGTGAAGAAGCTGTTTTCGGTGTCTCTAAATAGTTGCTTTTTGTCAGGCAACAGGCTAAAAATCTAAGCAGCATCTTAAAAAGAGGCAGAAATGTTAAGCGTGATGGAGAATCTCGGCACAACTATTGCTGTATGGGCTCCAAATAAGGGAAAAGGATTTTCCCGCAAAAGGAACCAACGCATATGATATATCGGGCGGAAAAAGCGCAGCAGTATGGAATTGTAAAGACGGCAGTAGGCCTATCGAAAAAGGTTTTGCTAGTCTGTCTGGGATTTTATTTGAGTGGGGCATCTGCTTTTGCTCAAAAAGATCCGTCTGACACTTACTTGCAATTCTATATCAAAGTCAAAGAGGCTGAAAAACTGGAAAAGGATGGCAGCACTGAGCGAGCACTGAGTGAATATCAGGTGGCTCAAAAAACCATTCACCAGATCAAAAAGGAGTCGCCCACATGGAAGCCTGGCCTAGTGGAGTTCCGAGCCAGAGCGGTGGATGAAAAAATTAAAGACCTCACGCTGATGATGCGCGGTGGTGGCAATGCAACAATTTCTAGAGCCAACCCTCCCATGCCGCCGCAGCAGCCCGCCCCTGCGCCTGCCCCGATTCCTCAGCCGGTTCAGCCGCAAATGCCGCCACCTGTTGAAAATACTACTGTCTATGCGCCTCCTGCAATACCTGTCATGCCAGCCATCCCAGTACAGATGCCCTCGACACCATCGCAAGGCAGCCTTTCCATACCCCCGATGCCAAAAGTGGAAGGCGTGGCGGGTGTATTGCAGCAGTTGAACGAAATGATACAGCAGAGGGACACTCAGATACAGGACTTACAACGGGAGCGCGATCAACTCCGTGGGCAGTCAGCACCCGACCAGCTCAAAAACGAACTTTATCAGGCGCAGCAAAAATTGCAGCGTGCTTTGGCCGACCGCGATAAGCTGGCCGAAGAAGTCAGGACGAAGCGCGGCGATGACAGGGATATGGATGCACTACGCTCGCGGCTGGCGCGAGCCGAATCTAAAGTGGCTGCGATCAGGGATTCGGAAACGGAAGCAATCGCGAACCTTACATCACAGCTTGATGCCACGCGCGAGCGGCTGCAGCGCATGGCAAAACAGAACGAGGAACTCGAAAAAAACCTCTCCCTTTTGACTGCCAAGCTGAACGAAGCGCAGCAGAATCTCGAAATGGTGCAAACACAGGGCGGTTCGTCTAAGGAATCTTCGCTACTCCAGATTGAGAATGAAATGCTTCGTGATATCGTGCAGCGCCAGCTTGAGGATCAGCCGCGCAAGGAGGATGCGAAACGGGCGATGGTAGCCGAATTCAGGCGGCTACAGCTCCAGTCGGATGTTTTGGAAAAACAGCTTGAAATCTTGGCGTCTCCCAAAATGGTATTGACCGAGGCTCAGATGGAATGGATGAAAAATATGGCGACGCTTCCTGCTCCGTCTATTTCCGCTTCGCTTGATCGCGGACCAGCTACGGCACTGGAAAATCATTCTTTGGACGAATCGTCCGCTTCCATGGATCCGCCCGAGGATATGTTGCAGGTGGCCAAGGATGCGGCTGCTTTCTTTGAAGCTGGCAATACAGAAAAAGCGGCTCAGCGTTTTGAAGAGATACTGCGCAGGCATCCCGCGAATGTTTACGCGCTTTCAAACTTGGGCGTGGTGCGTGTTGAGCAGCGTCGCTACGCAGAGGCGCAAATCATTTTGAAAAAGGCCGTAGAACTCGCTCCTAGTGATGGTTTTTCGCATTCGGCTCTCGGTATTGCGTATTTTTCGGAAGGGAAGTATGATGATGCTATTGAGCTTTTGACTAAAGCGGTAGCTATGAGTCCGTCCGATTTCCAGACGAGAAACTATCTTGGTCTAGCGTGCCTGCGGCAGGGACGGCTTTCCGTGGCAGAACGGGAAATTCAAAAAGCGATCGAGCTTAACCCAAGCTACGCCGAAGCCCACTACAACTTGGCCGTGATTTACGCGAGCCAAAATCCACAGGCACTGGACTTAGCGGCGCAGGCTTACAACAAGGCTGTTGGGCTAGGAAAACAGCGGGATCCGCAGTTTGAGCAGACTATCAAGTTGCAAGGTAGTGCTAATGCCAGATAAGGAAAAAAAAATTGGATTTTTAATAAAAAGCATCTCCGCCGCTTTTGTTGCGGGATGCTTTGCGGTAGTGCTGTGCCCGTCTCCAGCTAAAGGCGAGCCTGCGGCAGAAGAAAACATAAAAGCCGATGTTAGGCCACAGATTCCGGCAAACAAAAAATTTTCGCTGGTGGACTGTCTGAACGAGGTTTTGCGCAACAACAGCGAAATATTGCTGGCGCAAAAGGAACTGGAGCGTGCAAAGCGAGCCGTGGTTTCTGCCAAGGCGGTTCTTTATCCGCATGTGACTGGCTCAGTGACGAGTGGTCTTTCGGACGGTGATCTTTTTAACGATAAAGGGTATTCTTGGTTCAAGGATTCGTGGTCGGTATCGCTGAACCTGAACCACAGCCTTTATTCTGGTGGGCGCAACAGGAACCAAGTGGCCATATCAAAGCTCTCCGATGACCTGGCGGCAGTGCAGTTTCAAACTACGGTCAACCAACTCATTCACAAGACGCGGGTTGCGTTCTACGATGTTATCGTCAACCAGTCGGAGATAGAGGTGCGCAAGCAGAACATAGAGCTGCTGAAACGCGAAGTGGAGAGGCAGAAAGGACTATTCAAAGCTGGCCGGACGACCCGTTTCAACATTGTTCGCACAGAGGTTCGCCTCGCCAACGAGATGCCTGGCTTTGAAATTTCGCAGAACAACATGCGCACTTCCGTGATGAACCTCATGGAGTTGATGGGTAAAAACTGGACGAAAGATTTCAAGATTGAGGATTTCCAACTTGAAGGAGAACTCTCTGTAACGCCTTACCCATCGGATCCAGATGAAATTGTTTACCAAGCATTATCCCGTTCGCCAGAGCTTACGGCGCAAGATAAGCAGGCAGAAATAAACAAACGCCAGCTACAGATAGCCAAGGCGACATACATCCCGACCTTGAACCTGAACGCCAGCACGGGCGTGACGCAGGACGATGCTAAAGGCCCCGGTTTTTTCGATCACAGCACATCTTCCACAGTGGCATTGACGGGTAGCTGGAATATTTTCGACGGGTTTTCGGGAGTAGCTTCCGCCAAGCTGGCCAAAATACAGGTGGAGCGTGGGGCGATACAGCGCGAGCAGGTGGCTAGGCGCATTGAGTATGATGTCCGCAAAGCACTGCTTACATTGCAGCAGGCCGAAACATCGTTGAAATCGCAAAAAGGCAATGTGGCCATGGCCACGCAAGCTGTTGATCTGGCGAAATCCGCTGTGGAAAACGGCATGGGCACGCAGTTAGACATTTTGCAGGCCACGGTGGATTTAAAAACTGCACAGAACATCGAACTCAAGGCGCGGCATCAGTACAGTGTTGCCTTGGCCGATCTGGATCGCGTGATGTTTTCTAGGATGTTTCCGATGGATGCTGAGGTGGACAGCTCTATTCCATCCATAAAATATCTGCCGTCAAAGCCGCCGATAAGGGCTGTTCCGTCCAACCTTTCCCTGCGCAGCTCTTTCCCAAGCACAACCAAAATGCAGCCATGAAAAAAAAAATGCTATTGCCGAAATTGCTTGCTGCAGCGGCTCTGTGCGTGACTCCGTTTTGCCTGCGTGCAGGGCCGCTGTCTCCCGAACCCGTAAAACTGGGCTGGCAGGAGTGCGTGTCGCTGGCTATCCAGCACAACCCTGATGTAAAGCTTGCGCGGCTGAAGACCGAGGAGGTCGGAGTTTCGATTTTGCAGGGGTGTTCCCCATTTTTGCCGCAAATACAGGCTGGTTACGCCCCGTTCCCGCCCACAGCAGGTGTTAGCGCAGTGCAGCCCATATTCAGCGTTTCCATAATTCCGAGTCTCGCCAAGATGAAGATTGCACGCGATTCCGCCAAAGTGAACTTGCAGCTCGCTTTGCTAGAAATGGTTTACCAGGTACGCACAGCTTTTGCCGCTGCGCTTTACGCGCAGGAGTTGGAAAAAATACACATGAAAGAGGCGGATCTGGTCATGCAGCGCGCACGGCGTGCCCCGTCACTTTTCGAGGCTGGCAAAATATCCAAAAGCCAGATGAAGATGATGGAGGTCAACGCGTCGCTCGTGGAAGATAGAAAAAACCAGATGGTGAACGACCGGAAGCGCCGCATGTTGGAATTGTGCGAGGTGCTGGGGGCACCCGCTTCGTTTGCCGATGGCAGGGAAGTCGAGGGGACATTGCCGCAAAAAGCACCGCAAAACTTAGATGAAGAACATCTAGCCAAACGGGCAATCGAAAGACGGCTCGACCTCAGGCTCATAAAAAACTCCAAGCTTCTTGCAGACGAAGAAGTGTGGGTGCAGGCGTCACCGCTTTTCCCGACGCTGGGGGTGGGCGGCGGCGTGATGGTCACAGCCAAGCCGCCGAGTTATACCAACCCAATAAGACAAACATTGGATGCGAAATATATGCCGCCGCCAGAAGATGATCCAGACTACACATTTACGGGTGTGGGTTTCGGGGCACAGGCCACATGGCGCATAATTGACACTAGCGGAGAAACATGGCGACAGATACGCAACGCCCGCGATGAAGTGGTGAAAAGGGAAATAGTGGTGCAGCGGCTAGAACGGGAAATACCCAAGCAGGTAGGGCAAGCCGTCTCTGCCCTCAAAAGCATCCGCGATCTTTTGGCTACGATGGATGAAAAGGAGTTCGTGGAGGCAGAACGCGGCATGGCACTGCTCCAGCGCGAGTTCGATGCGGGACACATTTCGCAGTTGGATGTGCTGGACGCCCAAGAGCAATATGTCCGCCTTCATGCTGGGCGGCTGCAAATACACTACAACTTAGAGCTGGCTTTGGCGGCGTTGGATCGCGCTACCGGGGATCGTGTTTTGATTTTGGAGCAACAAGCCTTGACCAATTCTTTAAAACCATCAAAATGACCCGCCAAATTAAAAATCAGACAGGACAAACGGAAAAGGCATGGCATCCAAATCAAATGTGTTGAAAGAACGGCGTGGTAAATCCCGTGTGATGTTGCTGGTATGGGTAGGACTCGTGCTTGCTGGCATTGCGGCGTGGTGGTTTTTACGGCCAGAAGTTATAGTTGATGTGGGTCTTGTCAAAAGGGGGCAAGCTGTCTCTGCCGTCTATGGCACGGTGGTGGTGGAGCCAGTCGTTCAAACGGGCGTGCGCATCCAGAGTTCGGGGATCGTCTCTGCTATCCATGTCAAAAAAGGGCAGGTTGTCAAAGAGGGCGATTTGCTTGCCGAGATAGCCAGCGAATCGGCCAACCAACAGCTCAAAGAGGCTCAGGCCAAATACGAGACAGCCAACAAACAGAAAGAGATTGGCCCATCTAGCCAGATCGCTTTGGACGCAAAGAAGAAACAGATGGAACAGCTCCGTATCCTTTTGCAGGAACAGAACATCGCACAGTCCGAGTATGACCGCAATTTTACAGAAATGAAAATGCTTGAAGAACGGCTTAAAACCGAAGAGCTGAACTTGCAAATAGCTGTGGACGCTGCAAGGCGCACACTTGAATCCGCTCAAATGCAGGTGATGCTTGGCATGGTCAGGTCGCCGCAGGATGGCGTTGTACTGGAGTCCAACGGGCAGCTAGGTGAAGTCATATCGGGCGGTGTTGTCATGTTCGTAATCGGCTCCGAAAAATGCCACATCCGCGCACAGGTGAACGAGGAGGATGTGGGCGCGCTGAAAAACGGGATGTCTGCCATCGTCCGGCTATACTCGTCGCCAGGAGCCAATTTCAAAGGGCGCCTCAAAGAGGTTTTGCCGCAGGGAAAAAACCAAGAGTATAGCGTCCTGCTGGATTTGGAAAATCCGCCTGACCGTTTTTTGCCGGGGATGACTGGTGAATTAAATATTGTGTTGGGCAAGCACGAGAACGCCATGCTTGTGCCCACTAAGTCGGTTCGCAGCATATCTGGCACATCCCTGCTCATGGTTGAGAACGGCATAGTCAGGTCACGGCCAGTGCGCATTGGCTTTAAAAGCATAGAGGTGGCCGAGATATTGGAAGGCGTCCGCGAGGGCGAGATGGTAATCCTCAGCGACCACGACCTCTTTAAACCTGGCCAGAGCGTAAAAGCTAAACTGCGTGAAAATGTCTCGCACTAAACCGTTGTCACCATCTGTATATCGTTAGTAAATCCGGCGCATTTTTAATCAGATGAAACCAACGCTGCTGATAGCTTTCCGTTTCTTTGTCGAAAGCAAACGGGCTATGATAATGAGTTCTCTGGGCGTGGTCTTTGGTGTCGGTTTTTTCATAGTGGGTCAGGCGCAGACAGAAGGGTTCCAAACCTATTTCATACAGACGATTTTGGGCAGCAAAGGTGCTTTACTGGTCAGCGACCGTTTCCAAGAAACTTATTCCGACATCCTGCAAAAAGACGGCAAATCCGTGGTTGCTGTGAGTAACCCGCAAGCCAGAAAATATTATCCAGGCATCAATGAGGCGTTCCGCATCATGCGAATCATCCGCACTTTTCCAAATGTTAGTTCTTGCGCTTCGATAGTCGAAAAAAATGTTTTCATCCGTTCTGGGTTCAGGAGCGAGCCGTGCATCATGCAGGGGATCATACTTGAAGACCACATGGAGGCCACCGACTTCGTCTCGCAGATCAATTCGGGGTTTATTGAGGACTTCCGCGATAACCCTGACGCGGTCGCCATCGGCATTCAGTTGCGCGACAAACTGGAAGTCCGCCTCGGCCAGAATGTATACCTCACGACTGGGCCTGACAAGGAACCCAGAAAGTTCAAGGTGACTAACACATTCGAGACGGGCATCAACTACATTGATGAGAAAAGGATATATGTGCATCGCCGTGCGGCTCAGACGGCCATCCAAGACCCGTTTCTGACCAGCTACATATTGGTGCAGCTACACAACCCAGAACGGGCAGCGCAAGACGCCAAGGCCATCATGGATTTAATTCATCACAACACGAGGACATGGCAGGAAAGGGAAAAAGGGAACCTTCAAATTTTTGCAGCCATACGGATATCGGCGGCGGTCGGCGTCTCTTGCATCATATTGCTGGCGGGCTTCGGCATATTCAATATTCTCACGATGTCTGTTTTGGATAAAATCAAAGAGATAGCCATCCTCCGCTCCATGGGCTACACGGCTCAAGACATCTCATCAATTTTCGTTTACCAAGGTCTTTGCATAGCCTTCGTGGGGATTACGCTTGGCTGTGGACTTGGCGCGGTTTTGACATGGAGCGTTTCCAAAATACCGCTGAAAATAAGGGGCATTTTCAAGGCCGACCATTTCATGGTGCAATGGGAGTTGGAACATTACATCTTGGCAGCCACACTCGGATTAGCATCAGTCTTTATCGCCTCATACATCCCTGCCATAAGAGCTGCACGGATCAAGCCCGTGGATATTTTGCGCGGATCATCCAGTTAACTCGAACCAGCATGACTGGCGCATTTCAAAAACCAATAAATTAAGTCAGTGAAAAAAGTCTTAGGAATTTCTCTCGTAATTATTCTGGTGGCTGCTGCTGGGGTTTTGATCTGGTTTTTTCCCAAGATCGAAAGTCTCATCCCGATGCGCGACCCGCTACCGATGTTGACCCGAGAAACAATCCCAGAAACGGAACCAGAAGAAAGCCCGTTTTTTTATCTCGACGGCGAAGCACTCCAAGAAGCTCGTCGTCGTATCGCAGAGCAAGACACTGCTCTCTTGCCAGCCTACCGCGCTCTTTTGTTGGAGGCTGGACAAAAACTGCGCGAAGGGTCTTTTTCCGTCATGCAAAAAAGAAAAACTCCGCCTAGCGGTGATAAGCACGATTTCCTCACGCTCTCGCCTTATTTCTGGCCGAACCCGTGGACATCATCGGGTCGCCCTTACTATTTTTGGGACGGGCGCATAAATCCGCAGGCCGAAAACGAAGATTATGACCGTAAATCACTTTTTGGTATGTTGCGGGCGGTGGAGCCGCTGGCACTCGCATATTATTTGGGCGGCAACGAAGATTATGCCAAACATGCTGCGCGGCTGCTCCGTGCGTGGTATCTGGACGCTGATACGGCCATGAACCCACACCTGCGGTTCGCGCAAGAGGTGCCAGGTTGGAAAGAAGGACTTTCGCTGGGGCTCATTCGCGGCGTGGAAATGGTCAGGACGCTGGATGCGGCACGGATGATTGAGGGTTCGCCGTCTTGGACGCAGGGCGACCGCCGCGCTTTAAAAAAATGGTTTAGGCAGTATTTGAACTGGGTTGTCTCCCACCCTTTTGGCATCCAAGAATACCAGAAAAAAAATAACCATGGCACATGGTTTGACGCACAGGCAGGCGCACTGGCACTCTATGTGGGCGACACCGAAAATGCTGCACGGCTTTTGGAACGGAGCAAAATAGTCCGCATAGACAGGCAGATAACGAAGGACGGAGAGCAGCCGTACGAACTCATGCGCTCGCGTTCCTTCGAGTATTGCATCCTTAACCTGAGAGGCCTTTTTGCCGCCGCGATGGTTGGCGACAAAGTCGGAGTTGACCTATGGCATCACGCCGGACCGCAAGGCCAGAGCATACGAGTGGCACTTGACTGGCTAGTCCCGTTTCTCAAGGGCGAAGCTGGCTGGGAACACGAGCAGTTCAAAAACTTTTCGTTCGCCTCCGACATGATCCCGCTTTTGAGAAAAGCTGGCAGGGTTTATCGAGAGCAGGGATACGAGGGCTTGAGCACACATTTGCTTTGTGATCGTCCAGACGACCGTGTCCACCTCTATTACCCGCCGCCTGCAAAATGAAAATGACGATTAATGTCAATGGCCAAGAAAAAATTATCGTCTCTCGTCTGAGCATGATGGGTTTGATAAACGAACTGCACATGGAGCCGCGCACGCTTCTGGTGGAACTCAACGGGCGTGTTCTCTTGCGGCATGAATGGGATAGCGTGGAGCTGGCCGAAGGCGATTCGCTGGAAATTTTTCGTGTATCGGCTGGCGGATAGGGTAGGATAAAAATATGAAATGGATACTGGGGCTTTTTCGCCTAGTAGCGTGGCTTGCTTTCACGCTCGCATCGTCGTTTCTAATTTTGATTTTGCTAGACTACGGCGTGGCTCGTTTCCCGCACGGTTTTCAAAGCGAATCCAAAAGGGTGATAGCTTTCGGCAAGCGTTTTTTATAAAATGTCCGCTCTATTAAATTTGCAAAATAATTGGCTGCGGCTAGATTGAACGACCTTTTATGAGCCACCTAAAACGAATCCAAGAGACATTCGGCAAAGCGAGCCTCTCGAACGAGGAGATCAGGCGATACAGCCGCCACTTGATCATGCCAGAAGTCACGATCGAGGGGCAAAAAAAACTCAAGTCGGCTAGGGTTCTAGCCATAGGCACTGGCGGACTTGGCTCCCCGCTCCTTTCGTACTTGGCCGCTGCTGGTGTCGGACATCTCGGCATAGTGGATTTCGATGTCGTTGATTTTTCCAACCTCCAGCGCCAAATAATCCACGGAAGCTCCAGCATCGGCAAACCTAAAGTGCTCTCCGCCCAAGAGCGCATACACGAAATAAACCCGTATGTTTCAGTGGAAACTTACGAGATGGCTCTGCGCTCCGATAATGCCATGGATCTTTTTCGGGAATACGATGTCATCATAGACGGCACGGATAATTTTCCAACGCGCTACCTTGTGAACGATGCGTGCGTGCTTTTGGATAAACCGAATGTTTACGGCAGCATCTTTCGTTTCGAAGGGCAACTCACGCTTTTCTGGGGCTCGCACGGCCCGTGCTATAGGTGCGTTTACCCCGAGCCGCCGCCGCCCGGTCTAGTCCCTTCGTGCGCCGAGGGCGGTGTGCTAGGCATACTGCCTGGCATAATAGGTGTGCAGCAGGCCACGGAAACACTGAAACTGATTTTGGGGATAGGTGACAGCATGATCGGGAGACTCCTCCTGTTCGATGCGCTCAAAATGAAATTCCGCGAACTCAAACTCAGAAAAAATCCAGAGTGCCCAATCTGTGGCGCAAACCCAACGATCTGCGAGCCGATTGATTACGAGCATTTTTGCGGGATGCCTGCCATCGAGGGGCCAACGGAAGTTTTTGAAGACCCTTCCATACCAGAAATGGCTCCTCAAGAGCTACACCAGCGACTGCAGAGCCATCCGTGTCCGTTGCTCATAGATGTGCGTGAACCGCACGAGGCACAAATTTGCAAGCTCCAAAACTCGATGCTCGTGCCCATGTCGGAACTCCCTTCCCGGATACACGAGTTCGATTCCGCAAACGAGATGGTCGTGTATTGCAAGATAGGAACACGCAGCGTTCACGCGGCTCATCTTTTTCATCAAGCGGGCTTTAAAAAAGTTTCACATTTACAGGGCGGGATAGATGCGTGGGCGCGTCAGGTTGACATGTCCATGCCCAGATATTGAAATGTACCACTATGTTTGACCAAATTGAATCCATCTACGGCAAGTTCGCTATTCCGCACCTCGTCAGAGGCATAGTTGTTCTCAATGCGCTATGTTTCCTACTGGTATCAGTCCATCCGAGTTTCGTCTCCATGCTCACGCTGGAGCCAGATCGCATAGCGTCTGGGGAATGGTGGAGGATGTTCACTTACGCTTTTATACCGCAGACCATGAGTTGGTTCTGGATCATATTCGCATTGCTCTTTCTCTGGATGATAGGGGAGGGGCTGGAGAAAGGAATGGGCTCGTTCCGCTTGAACATGTATTTTTTTATCGGCCTTTTCGGGACGGGAATTTCCGCTTTCCTTTTGGATCACACGGATGCGACCGGCACATACCTGCACCTCTCTCTGCTATTTGCATTCGCCGCGTTGTACCCCAACTACGAAATACTCCTTTTTTTCATAATCCCTTTCAAAATGAAATGGCTGGCCATTTTTTCGGGGTTCATGATCTTGCTGCACTTTTTCGCATCGGACTCAAACACAAAGCTCGCCATCTGCGCCAGTCTAGCCAATTTCCTGCTTTTCTTCGGTCCCATGGTAGCAAAGAGCATCCGCGCATCTGCCAGCACTGCACGGGAGACGATTTCGCACGGGGCACAGCGAAAAGTGATGCCTGTTGAGCTGCCCGAGAAAGAGGAGGCGTTCCACTCGTGCGCAGTGTGTGGGAGGACGGAAATCACTGACCCTTCACTCTCATTCCGCGTGGCTGATGACGAACAAGAGTACTGTGCAGAACACCTTCCTAAAACGGGGGCGTGAACTGTGGCGGGACAGCACGGCAGCGGGCAAAACATTATAAGAAAACAATTTTTTAAAAATAAATCTTGTCAAAACAGGTTTCATCATTAACCTCCAGTTCCCTTTTTTAACGAAAAACCCTATGAAAAGCGATTTATTAAGTACGGCGATGTTGGAGATCAATGACCCCGAGGTGCTGGTGAACATGGTGTCTAAGCGAGTTCGTCAGCTTGGCCAAGGATACCGCCCGATGGTGCCAGTCGATCCGCGCATGTCCTTCATGGATGTGGCGCTGAAAGAAATCGCCGAAAAGAAGCTTGCCTTTCAGCGAGTAGAGGCCGAAGAAGATAAAGAAGTGCCGAAAAAAGGGCGTGCGAAAAAAAAGCGCACGGCTTAAAAAACCGTTTCGGGAATCCGCTTTTTTTGGGCGGACAGTTTCATCGGACGCGCAGTGAAAGCGCGGAAAAGTTTTAAACTAAGTTATGCCCGCGCAAAAAACGGACCACTCAATTTCTTCCAACAGGAACGCGAGGCGAGATTACCAGATACTTGAAACATACGAGGCTGGTGTTGTGTTGTGCGGAACAGAAGTCAAATCCATACGCGCTGGCAAGGCCAACATAACCGATGCATTTGCACGCATCGAGGGCGGTAACGCGATACTGTACCAGTGCGACATCGCCCCGTATGATAAAAGCCATTTTTTCAACCACGAGCCGCGGCAACCTCGTCGGCTTCTTCTGCACAAGAGTGAAATAGCAAAAATTTATTCTACTGCATCCGTCAAAGGACACTCCATCCCTGCGCTGGAGATGTACTGGAAAAACGGGCGAGTAAAAATCCGCCTCGGCGTGGGTCAAGGCAAAACGCACCAAGACAGGAGACAGGACATCAAGAGCGCGGATGCGAAAAGAGAAATAGATAGGGCGATAAAAAACCGCCTCAACCAGTGACGGATAAAAACCGACAAAAAAAATAAAAAACAAACAAATTATTTGACAAAGAAATTTTCTTTGGTTGAATGCCCGCCCCTTTTGAATCTTGTAGGAGATAGCGAAAGAGGAAAATTTGTTAGATAAAGAAGGAAGAGTTATGTCAAAATCGGTCTTATTGAAAGCGAACGAGCGCGGGGCGGAAGCCAAAGGTCGCTCACATGCCATGAAACTGCGCAGGAGCGGGCGTGTGCCTGCCATTCTGTATGGAAAGAGGGTGCAGGCCACAAATCTGGAAATAGTGGAAAAAGAAATCGGCACGCTGCTGGCTCATGCGTCTAGCGAAAATATACTTGTTGACTTGGAGGTGGGGTCGTCCAAAAAATTGGCTCTCGTCCAAGATGTGCAGCATGATGCCATGACAGGCAGGATTCTGCATGTTGACTTGCACGAGATCGCGCCAGACGAAACTTTCCGCACCGTCGTTCCGCTTGAGACCACGGGTGAAGCTATCGGCGTCAAAACATTCGGTGGTATTCTGGATTGCGTGCTCCGCGAGTTGCATATCGAATGTCTGCCGAAAGATTTGCCTGAAGTGATCTGCGTGGATGTCTCTACGCTTAATGTCGGCCAGAGTTTCCATGTTGGCGAAATTCCGATGCCTGTGGGCGTTACGGTTTTGAACGCGAAAGATATTGTGGCTATCTCGGTGGCTGCTCCAGCTGTTGAAGTGGCTAAAGAAGCTGGCGTAACCGAAGCTGCGCAGCCCGAAGTCCTTAAAGAGAAGAAGCCCGCCGAAGGCGCGGCGGCTCCCGCTGCGGGCGCGGCCAAGAAAGACACCAAGAAGAAATAACGGGAGTCATTTTGGCGGCATAGGCTTGAGACAATGCCGCCGCCCGCCTAATAAAAACGGTGTATGTTATCCGTGGTTGTTGGACTGGGGAATCCTGGGGTGGAGTACGATGGGACGCGGCACAATGTAGGTTTTGATGTGCTGGACAGTTTGGCTGGGCGCAGGGGTGCTCATTGGCGTTTAGAAAAGAAATGGAACGCCATGGCGGCTCAAACAAATACTGGGTGGGCTGAAGGGCCGGGCTTGAGGGCGTGGCTGATAAAACCAGCCACATATATGAATTTGAGCGGCGATGCAGTCAGGTCTTTTTTGGACTGGCATCACCAAGGGATTGATTCGATCTTGGTCGTGCTGGACGATGTATCGTTGCCGCTTGGTCAGATAAGAATCCGCCCAGGGGGCGGTTCTGGCGGGCACAGGGGGTTGGCATCCGTGATAGAGCGGCTCGGGACGAATCAAGTCGCAAGGATGCGTTGTGGTGTAGGTGCACAGATGCCGGGAAGAGAGCTTTCGGAGCATGTGCTAGATAAATTTAGGCTAGATGAACTGCCGCAGTTGGAAAGAATGATGGATCGGGCGGTGGGTGCGATAGAGTGCGCGTTCGGCAACGGGTTGCCGACAGCGATGAACGAATTTAACGGTGATCAGAAAGATAAGCAACAGCAGAGAGAGTGAGGAGTAAGAAGGAAACGGCTGAAACAGCCCAGATAGAGTTATGAAAAACTACGAAGCATTATACATATTGGATACTAAAGGCAAGGACGATACCGTGCCGGATATCGCTGACAAAATTTCCGGTGAAATAAAAGGGCTAGGTGGCTCTGTGCAAGGCGTGCAAAAGCTTGATCGCCGCAAATTTGAGCGGGGGCACTACGGTTTTGATTCTGGTTTTTATATAAACATACTTTTTTCTGCACCCGCTACGGTTATCGAACCACTGAGAACCAAGCTTACCCTTTTTCCAGAGGTGTTTAGGCAGATGTACCTCCAAGTGAAGTCAGATAAAAAGGCGGCTCGCCCAGTGAAACCTAAAAAAGCTAAGGCAGACGCCAGCGCGTGATCCAAGGTTATGTCTTCCCTGAACAAAGTTTTTCTTATGGGCAACCTTACTCGGGATCCCGAAGTACGGTACACCCCGAAAGGCACACCCGTTTGTGATGTGGGCATGGCGATAAATACGACCTACAAAACGCAGGACGGTCATGATCGCGAGGAAGTGACCTATGTCACTGTTGAAACATGGGGACGCCAAGCAGAAACATGCGGGCAGTACCTGAGCAAAGGAACTCCTATTTTTGTAGAGGGACGCCTACAGCTCGACCAGTGGGACGACAAAGACGGAAAAAAAGTTAGCCGCCTCAAAGTGCGTGCTGACCGAGTGCAGTTTTTGGGCAGACCAAAAAATGCCGAATTCAAGGATGGTGGAGAACGCTCTCCAGAACGCTCTCAGAGCGGAGAGCGCCCTCAGCGTCCCCCACAAAAACCACAGAGGAGCGAGCCGCCATCAGACGAGCCGACACAGTCCGCAGTGGACGAAGACGATATACCATTTTAAACCTAAAAAAACAACAATATGATCGAAGTTATCCTTAAAACAAAAGTCCCCCACCTTGGTGCCGAAGCTGATCTCGTGAAGGTCAATCCAGGCTATGCCAGAAACTACCTGATCCCCAAGGGTCTGGCAGCACCAGCAACGACCACTTATAAACAGCAAGTTCTGCGCCTGCAAAAACTCAGAGCAGAAAGAGAGGCTACCGAATTGAACGATGCCAATCAGTTGGCGGGGCGCATCAACAAGATGACGATAACCTTCCAGATGGAGTCGGGCAAAGGGCAGGAAAAACTTTTCGGTTCAATCACGGCCTCCGACATCTTAGACCGCTTGGTTAAAGAAGATGTTCATCTCGACAAGAAAAAAATCAAGCTGGCGCACCCTCTCAAAGATGTGGGGACGCACCAAGTAGAAATTCATCTACACTCGGAAGTCAACGCATCGCTGAAAGTGGTGTTGGTTGTTCCAAAGACCGCCGAAGATGAAGAGCAGGCTGACAAAAAGAAAGATTTCAAAAAAGGTAAGTTTTCCAAAGACAAGCCCAAAAAGAAATCTACCGAAAAAGAAAACGGGTGAGATTTTGTTCTCTAAAAAAACGGCCTTCATAACGGAGGCCGTTTTTTTTTGCTGAAAAAGGGACAGGAAACCGCAGCAGACAAAATCATGCTACCGTTGCTTTCTTTCGAACCTAGCGGGGTTCGCAAGTCAAGCCTCCACGGCTCCCGTCCAACTTCAAATAAACCCGATTTTTTATTTTACGCAATACGAAACTGGTCGCTGGAGTAAAATAGGGTGTGATTAAAAGTGGGTGAGGTGAATCTCTTTCTTCTCGATAAGGGCATTTTAAAACTGGCATGTGTAGAGAGCCTTTTGCTACGGATGGGGTT
>JAIFLJ010000031.1:0-4555 GCA_020049135.1 bacterium
CCAGAGGGGCAAGATGCGCTAACCACTTTCTATTTTTAAATGCCCTTATCGAAAAGAAAGAGATTCACCTCACCCACTTTTAATCACGCCCCGCGAAAAAATGCACAGAAGTTTTTGGTCTTCATGCTCTCAAACTTTCGTGTATTTTGTGCCTTTCGTAGTTAAAAAATCTTTTAAAAAGTAAGAACTGAAGAACGAACTACGAAATATACGAAAAAAATGTTGCGCATAATGCGCAGGATTTGATCGGTAAGGGACTAATGCGAATTTCGCTTGAAAAACCGCTTGTGAAAATCCTTTTTAGACGGATAGGATAACACCATGCGGCACGGAATTAAAAAAGTTCATTTCGTCGGTGTTTGTGGCACGGCGACAGGTAATGTGGCGGTCATGATGGGAGAGTCTGGCTTTCAAGTCTCGGGCTCCGACCAAAATGTTTATCCGCCCATGTCCACACTCCTCGAAAAAAGCGGGGTCAAACTTTACAGCGGTTTCAGTGCCGACAACTTGCGCGATGAGCCAGATCTTTGCGTGGTGGGCAACGCCGTTAGCCGGGGCAACCCAGAAGTCGAAGAGATACTGAACCGCAAACTCAACTACACCTCGCTCTCGGAATGTTTGAGGGAGATGTTCCTAAGAAAATCGCATAACTTAGTCGTCACGGGGACGCACGGCAAGACCACCACCACATCGCTGCTTGCGTGGATTTTCGATTCGGCGGGCATGAAGCCCAGCTACATGATAGGCGGCGTCCCTGATAACTTCGAGCGCGGTTGCCGCAAGCAGGACGGCAAACATTGGATTCTGGAAGGGGACGAGTACGATACGGCATTTTTCGATAAACGCCCCAAGTTCCTGCATTATTTGCCAGAGCTGGCCATCATCAATAATGTGGAGTTTGACCATGCTGACATTTACGAGAGCTTGGACGCCATAAAAACTTCGTTCCGCCGTCTGGTGAACATCGTCCCTTCTCAGGGCATGGTGCTGCTCAACGCAGACGATCCAAATGCGGTAGATGTGGCTGCCAAATCCTTCGCCCCCGTTACGGAAATTGGCCTTTCCGAAAATGCTGCGGTAAAAATCAAAAACATAACGCCGTTTGCGGGCGGCACGCGTTTCACGCTCTTTGACCGGCAGTTTGAAATAACACTCCACGGCGAGTGTAATGTCCGCAACGCCTCTATGGCCATCGCTGCTGCGCATTTTTATCAGGTGCCCTTCGATGCTATAGACGCCGCCCTGCGCTCGTTCAAGGGAGTGAAGAGGCGGCAGGAGATCCGCGCTGAGATTGGCGGCGTCACTGTCGTGGACGATTTCGGGCATCACCCTACCGCGCTGCGTGAAACGATGCAGGGGTTGAGGAACCGTTTTCCGAATCGCAAAATATGGGCACTGTTCGAGCCGCGAAGCAACACCACGCGCCGCGCCGTTTTCCAGAAGCAGTTGCCGGAGGCTTTGGCTCTTGCCGATGCCGTGTTCGTGGCGCAGGTGGCCCGGTTAGACCAGCTCCCGCCAGATCAGCGGCTTGACCCAGAGAAAGTCGTGGAGGATATCCGTGCCGCGCACAGACCCGCATACTACGAACCGGATGCCGACAGCATCGTTGCCAAGCTAGTTCCGCAAGTGGCGGCGGGCGATGTCATAGCCGTTTTTTCGAACGGTGGTTTTGGCGGGATACACGCCAAACTAGAAAAAGCGTTGCGCGAAAAATCTGGCGCGTGACTTGACTCCCTATGCGAAACGAGCAAGATTTTTATTTAACCGCAAAGAGCATAAAAGTCACAAAAAAGCAGCCTCGCAGAAAACTCATTTTCTTCACGCCACGCAGCAACGACAGCCACGAAAGCAAGAATGTCTCACGGAGGATCAAAGGCACAGAGACGATTTTTATAAACTCTTCAACCATTAAACTTTTAAACTCCAACTTAAACTTTTTTGCAACGGCGTCGCCGGCTTAATAACAGATGAAAATATTGGAAATCGCATCCGTTTCCATGATCTACAACTCGGGCGTTTCTGCCGAGGTGGTTCCTTTTGTCACGCAGGGGAGCAGCCATGTGTGGAAAGAGAGCAGGAGTTGGAAGCGATTTTTTGAAATACGCGCCGCACTGAAACGGGGCGAATTCGATCTTGTTTTGTGCGGTGCTAACCCGATGGATATTTGGCCATCGGATCGTTTTTTTCTCCGCAACGCGGCAAACATGTTGAACAGGCTTGTTTTTCGGCCTTACACGCTTTGGATGAACCTCCTGCCTGCCTTGCTTGACGGTGTGGATACGCCGATGCTGGGAACCAATTGGGTGGACACACCGATGATAGGCCGACACCAGTTTTATATCCTGAAACGCTGCGCCGCATATTTCATGAGGGAGTGCCCGCAAAACATCTGGAACGCATTCCTTTTCACAAGCTCAAAACGCAACGACACGATAAATGTCAGGCGCGACCCGTTCATAAAAAAACAGGTGGAAAAAATACATCCGCTCCCCATAGGAATAGCGCAGGGCAAGCTGGAAAAAATACCATTTGGCATTCCCAAAAAGACGGATGTTTTTTTTGCCGGAGGGCTGGATGCCACGCCTGTCAGGCGGGCTGGATTGCAGCTTTTGGAAGAACTCGGGCGCGAGGGTTACACCGTGGATGTCTCTATGGAACGCCTGCCGCAGGATATTTTTTTCAGGCGTTGCGCTGAGGCTCGCATAGTCTGGTCGCCGGAGGGTGTGGGTTGGGATTGCGATAGGCATTACGAGGCGGCTGCGGCGGGGAGCGTCCCTCTCATCAATTACCCGACCATCCGCCGCCACGCGCCGTTCATCGGTGGCGAGACGGCTCTCTATTACGGGATGGAAGGGGATCACTTGAAGCGTGTCGTGAAAGATGCTTTGCGCGATAGCGGCAGGGTTGAACGGATGGGGGCGGCGGCCAGAGAGCATCTTTTGCAGCACCACACGCGTTCCAAGATTTTGGATTACATGCTGGAAACCTTAGTAGCACGCGGCGGGGCAGACTTGCGCAACAGACTTGTTGGAAAATGAAGATTTATTTTTTAGGGCATCCGATAGATATGGCCAACCGCGCCATCGCCTCGTTTCTGGAGTCCAAGGGTGTTGAACTCATATACGACATTCAAAGCCAGAAAGCCATCCCGTGGACTGACAGGTGGATTGTCCACACGATGAACAAGCTCCTGCACAACACCCGTATCTGGCGGCATCCGAGCGCGTTCAAAGAAACAATCCTTTGCAGGGAAAACTATGCCACACGCGTGGCTATGGACAAAATCCGTGCGGCCCGCCCAGACGCCGTGCTTCATGTTTCGGGCAGGCGATTATGGGGGCGGGAAATGAAGTCCGTAGCGGCGCAGACGCCCTTTTTTCTCTGGATGCTTGAGCCGCTGGACTACTTGCAGGGCATTTTGCAAACGGCTCCGTATTACAGAGACATTTTTGTTTACGGTAGCGATTGGCAGAAGGTGCTTGATGTTTTCGGGTTTAAAAGCTCGCTGCTGCTGCACGGATATGACAGTGCATTGTTCAGGCCAATACCCGAGGCCATGCCGCCTATTTTTGACTGGTGCTTCGTGGGACGGCACACCAGCTACAGGGCGAAGTGCCTAGAGGTGTTGTCAGAGCAATTTTCGTCTGGTGCTCTTTATGGGCCAGGCTGGCGCGAAAAACTTCCGAGCGGAAGCCGCCTGCTCCAGTGCTGGAAGGGCAGGGGATGTTTCGGCGGGGAGTTGAACGCTCTTTACCAATCCAGCCGCGTGACGGTTGACTTGTGCCAAGATTACCACCGCCCTGGAGCGGGCTTGACTCTCCGTTTGGCCGAGACGCTAGGCAGCGGGCGCAAAGTCTTGGCGGATGCTCACAAAGACCACGGGCTGCTGGGCGACACGAACGGACGGCTTTTTGTTTTTCAAGCGTGCGAACAGATTTCAGCCGCAATGCGGCAAGCACTGTCGGCACATGCTCCCAGAGGAGTGTTTGACCTCCCTTTTGAACGACAGGCCGAAGAGTTGTTTGAATCTGTAGCTAGTGGCCTGTAACACTAGAGCCTGTTTGCAGGCAAAATGAACAGTTTCAATAAACTGGACATTTTGCATCTTTCTCTGCTTGGATGCAGGGTGTAAATGACTTGTATGAGTTTGTTTTTTTTCGCATCTATCGTGTTCAAAACTTTTTCTTCCAGCCGCAACCGCACCATCAAAAAAAATTCTGGCGTGCCGAAAGCTCCAGACATTTTGGCTGTGTTGCTGGCGTGCGGAATGATCTTCGCATCGGGGGTTGCATCATGTTTAGCTGACCCGATACGCATAGTGGATTTTGGCTCCGACTTGGGGTGGGGCGAAATTTTTTACCGTGGCGAATCTGTGAACAAGACTGTCAATGACTCGATTGACCGCGATAAAAACGGGACAAACGCAAACGACTGGGTTTCGTCATGGCCATTCAGTTTGGAGAAACCCCTCAACATGCCTGGTCTGCGGTATGACACGGATCAGAAGAGTGCTGTTTTTTACGGCGGGCTTGTCCTTTATTCCAGCAAC
This sequence comes from bacterium, assembly GCA_020049135.1. Lineage (GTDB taxonomy): Bacteria > Verrucomicrobiota > Verrucomicrobiia > JADLBR01 > JAIBCM01 > JAIFLJ01. The sequence continues at coordinate 4,550 of JAIFLJ010000031.1, forward strand.
CCTGCC
>JAIFLJ010000031.1:4588-7375 GCA_020049135.1 bacterium
TGTCCTTTATTCCAGCAACCCTGCCAAGCCAGCCAGCCCGCGAGCCATTTCGGAAGGGCACATGAATTCCAACCACGAGTTCAGGGACGATCTAAACTTCATGGGCGGACTCGCTGAACACGGCAAAGACGAGAAGGTGGAGGCTTACGCGACATGGCTTTGGCAGAAAAAAGACTTCCTCAACGGAGGCGACAAAAATAAAGTGATTTTTGATGATCATAGCCAGATAGTGGTGCATGTCTCGCGTTACTGGGGTGGACTTCATGCTGGGCGCTGGATGGTGAGAGACGGAAACCAGTTCTACCTTTCTAAGGCTACTTGGGGCGACTCATACAAGTCTTTCGTTTTCGTCAAGGACGGTGGCAAGGAAGTGGAGAGCGCATCGCTCAACCCAATCGCTCATAAGTCGCACATTCTGATGCCGTCTAAAACGGAATGGGCTGAATACGACCCTTCAGCAAAATTGGATTTCGACCATGGAAAAGCTGTTTTTAAACAGCACGAGTTTTCTGATGTTACAGCAGTCGGTTTTTTTATCAGCCGCGAGCAGAGCCCAGCCCAGCCCGTGGCCAGTTCTTTGCGCCCGCCGATCGCTTTCAAATGGAACGCTTTTCGCTGCGATGCCGTGGTGGTGGATCGCCCGGCAAACCAACTGGTGGAAATGGTTTCAGTGCCGAAGGCCGATGGAAGCCCAGCATTTTTGATGTCCAAAGGGGAAATAACTTTTCGTCAATGGCATGAGATGATGCGTATTTCTGTGACCAACCAGCATTGCCGCGACTTGGGCGATCTAGGCTATACTTTTGAAAAAGACGGTGCTTTGGGCAGCATGAAAGCGGATGACTTTTCACATTCGCCAAACGAGCCAGTCACCGAGATTACATGGCTTGACGCCGCCGCTTACTGCAACGCGCTTTCCGAGATGGAAGGGCTGCTTCCAGCATATTATGCGGATGCGGAACACAAAATAGTTTTGCGCCGCACAGTGGATCGTGATATCCGCGAGAACTGGCGCAAACACCCAGTGGTATATTGGAAAAAAGACTCGCCTGGATATCGCCTTCCAACGGCAGAAGAGTGGTGCAGCGCGGCTGGGGAGGGCAAAGGCAACCCTGTAGCTGTGGCTGGCGGCTGGGTCAAGGCCAACGCGCAAGGGCGCACGCACGAGTCTGCCACATCGTCACCAAACGCCATTGGGATATGTGATCTGATTGGGAATGTATGGGAGTTCGTTTGGGAAAACGGCAATTCTGATGTTACTGATTCCGTGGCGAAAAGAACCGTATATGGCGGCTGTTATCAGTTCCCGGATGACCCTGCTACATCCAATCTGTGTCACTTCGCGGAAAACCCTTTGCAGGGTAGCTACAGCATCGGTTTCCGCGTGGTGCGCAACGCGGGCAGCACTTTTGTTGCAGCGGAAAAAATAGCGGGTGACGCCCCAACTTGGATTATAGAAAAAGGAAAGTGCATCCCTTCGGCTGCACCCCTCTCTCTCACGCAGTTGGTGGAATATATCAAGAGCAATTTGCAAACGGTCTCTCTCCCCGTAGGGCTGGCTAACGAGTGCGATGAAATCCCGGCAGAAGTTATCCGTGCAGCCAACAATAAAATAAGTGTGGCGCAAAACAACCACTTCCTCAAAAAAATAACTACTGAGGAAGCTGAGAAAATTATCAGCGAAGTAAAATCCACGATGAAAACGGATCGCCCGTCATCCCCATACCAGATTGAGTTTGGCAAAACGGAAATCTCTTACGCCCTCTGGAAAAGGGTGAAAGGCTAGGCAGAAAATAACGGATATTCTTTCAACTATTCTGGAGACATGGGGAGCATGCGCCACGGCACGGGTAAAAACTACACCTATGAGCAGTCAGAACCCGTCACCTTCATAAGCTGGTATGACATGGTGGTCTGGTGCAATGCCGCCTCGGATGTCCTCGGCAAAAAACCCGTTTTTTATTCGGACGAAACACGCACGCAAGTTTACAGGGAAGCACTCTGGTTTCGCTTGGACAATTTTGCAGATGATGGTAATCCCAACTACCCTTGGACTACAAAGATGGCCAAAGGCGAAAGGATTCATACTGGATCAGCGGACAAGATATATTTTTCAGCGCAGGCAGATGGCGTGCGTCCACCTTTAGAACTGGAATTTTACAAGGCCAACTGCCAGCCCAATGTGTCCGAAATAGATGCTTGCGAATGGACTGCCGCCAACGCGTCTGACAAAACCCACCCGGTGGGAATGAAAAAAGGTTACGCCAGCGGGCTGCACGATATGAACGGGAATGTTTTCGAGTGGGTGTGGGACACGACAAAAGCCTGTTACGAGTTCCAGAATGCCGCCTACTTCATCGCGGGCAACGGCTATTTTTATGGGCCTTACGAGAAAACAAAACCGAGGGCACCAAACAAGCAGCATTCTTTCAGCGAATACACAGCTTTGGCTCGTTCGTTCCTCGGTTTTCGCGTGGTCATGAAGGCATCAAGTGGACAAAAATAAGATACATGCGCCAACCCCATCAACGGCTGCGGACATCCATAAAAAGTCGCCTCTGCCATAGCTGGCTGGACTCAGGCGGTGCGGTGGCGGAGCCAGCGGACACCACCCAAGGACAACAACCCAAAACTTAACAGGGCGTAGGTCGAGGGCTCGGGGACGGACACAACAACAAAATTTAATTTGGCAGTGGGTGTGATTAAAAGTGGGTGAGGTTCGTAGAAGAAATGCAGAAGTCAAATTGTAGAATGCAGAATGGAATAGCGCTCACCACATAGGCGCAG
>JAIFLJ010000216.1:0-1546 GCA_020049135.1 bacterium
ACCAATGGATCATCCTCCCAGAACTTCAACCTGCTCTGACCTGAAAATCTCGCTCATTTTGCGTAGGATTTAAACGGTAAGGGACTAAATCCACCACCCCCACGATCTCCTATGACAAACTCGCGGATCGCAAACGATTTTGCAGGAACTCCAAGCGTCACTGGCCTGAAAACAATCTGCCCTCCACCGGGAATCGGTAGCAAAAAATCCTCAGGAAGAGGTTTGGGATTAAATGGGGTAGAAACTTCCTGCGAGCAAAGAAAGCCTGCCTGAAGAAAAAAACAAAGCACGATCACCCTTAGGATCGCGCTTATAGCTCCCAGACAATGTTCAGAAAACATGACCTGATGGCTGAGCTTGACAAAACGCACCCATACGGCCTTTAAAACGACCGTGCGAAATGGTCGAAAGAATCGGCTTGGATAGCTGCTTTGTGGAGTTCGCGAAGGCGGGTTTCGTCACGGATGGCGGAGACGGCTTCGCGCAGATCTTCGGGCACCTTGCGCCCGACCTTGATCTCCAATGCCTCGACGACGGATTCATGCAAAGACAACAGGCGTCCTTCCTGACGCCCTTTTTGAATCCCTTCTTGACGGCCCTCTTTCCGTCCTTCTCTAATCAACATCTCTGCTGTGCTCATAAATTTCCCTTTGTGTTCTTCGGGTAGTTGCGAGACAAACCTATCATACAACTCCCCCCGTTTCAACTCCGACTGACAAAAAATATATTCGTAAAGGTAGCTCATCGTCTGCCGATACACCTCCGTTTTGGGATGCGCCGCCAGTTCTCTGAATATTTCTGGAGTCTCTTCCTCCAATCTCCCCGCCTTCGCCGACTGCATCACCCTCAAGATCGCCCTGCAGAGCGGATCCTCTGGCAGTTTCCCGTGAACCTTCGGGCTGAGGTCCGCCAACAGATACCCCGCCTCAGGCAGTATCCCTTTCAGTTTTTCCAGCACCTTTTCAGGCGCGGCCATCAGCTCGCCGAGCTTGCGCGGGGCGTTCCAAGGGGTCTTACCGATATAGACGATCATCGGGACGATGACGGGCAGGTGTTTGGCTGACGGTTTCTGGCTCCGCCACTGTTTCCAGATCAGCATCTCGTATTCCAACAACCGATAGGCCGCCCAACGGTCTGGCTGGCTTTGGTGTTCCAAAGCGATGAAGAGCCTGAGTTCGACGGCTTGTTTCAAGAAACGGACGCAATAGACCAAATCGGCGCGGTTCTCGCGCAACCCACCGCTGATACCAGGGACGGACTCGACCTTGAGCGATTTCCAGTCTAGGAGACGGGCGATGTCGGGGTTGAAGAGCGAACGAACCAGATGGACGGCGAGAGAGGGTTTGCTGAAAGAAGCCCGAAACAAGGCATCGTCGCTCTTGATCCTGACGGTCTTCTTGGCGGGCATGGGGCAAGAGTAGAATGATCTCGCCTTCGTGCAAGCTGATTTCTGCCTCATCACAAAAGATTGGTTATAGCCTCAGACATCCTGAAGTCTCTGGGTAAGAAAGTGGGGGATAAGGAAAAGGGATGGAGAGTGTGGTGC
>JAIFLJ010000216.1:1555-18198 GCA_020049135.1 bacterium
TCATCACAAAAGATTGGTTATAGCCTCAGACATCCTGAAGTCTCTGGGTAAGAAAGTGGGGGATAAGGAAAAGGGATGGAGAGTGTGGTGCTGGCATCCTTGCCTGCTCTTCATATTTCTGCGGCGAGAAGTCGTTACGGAAGAGACGGGCTGGAAGCCCGCCCTCGTGCATTATCGAGTCGTGCGAGCCTGTCAGGTGAGAGACCTGATCCAGCCTGAGCGCAGGGGGCTGAGAACTGGAAGAAACTACGTCATCGAGAGGTGGCGTGGGGAGCATCGGAAAGGAGAGCATAGACCCTAATGAGAATGAACCTGATTCGACTGACAGAAGAGCTGACCCTGCGAGGGAAAGGGGGAAGGCAGGCGGCATGGCGTGAGCCATGACGAAGTCCATGCACGGGCAATACATAGAGGGTGTATGGGCGCTCTGTGGGTGGTTGGGGAGGGTATGTGTTCGTAAGGCAAGCACAGATGAAGATAAGAGAGCTGGCTGAGAAGAGGTGGTTGCGCCCAAGAAACACCAGAAGGCGAAACTGGGAGAACAACGCCATATACCCGCGAGGCGCAGTGCTGGCCAGTTCGCCCACAGGACTTGCTGGAGTGCTCTCAGAAGTCTGTCAACCAACCTGCATTATCTCTTCACTTTCTCAAACGCCATCCAGACCTCAAAATCCCCACAACAACCAACTCCTGTGACGGCTCTTTTGCCCACTGGAAAAACAAGGTCAAAATCCACAGAGGCTTAAAAAATCGCAGGCGTTCCAAGATGCTTCGCCAACTGCTCAAAAAATCCTGATTTAACACTATTTCACCCACAAAAAATGCCTATTATGCCAAAAAATCCTGATTTAACACTATTTCACCCACAAAAAATGCCTATTATGCCACAAGTGACAAGGGGCAAGGGAAGAGAAAATGCGCAGGATTTGAGTGGTAAGGGACTAATGCGTAATCCGAGGTGAATGGGAAAAGAAGCAGACAAGAAAGTCTGCTCTCCCATTCAGAACGGAGCGGACAGGATTGTCCGCCCCACATTTTCATGCTTCAACGGTGTTCGTAAGGGCATGGTGACTCTACTAGAATTTAATGGCCGCTGTTGATGGCGTTTTGCAACTGGTTTTGGGTCTGGCCACTCAGTGCTCTTTGCAAGAGAGGGGCGACATTGGGAGGCACTTGTGTTGAAAGTCCAGAGGCGTTCATGCGGAACATGTCGCCAGGACCGGCAGTCTTTTCAGGCTCCTTATTCTGCTGCCCCTTGTTGCTGTCAGAAGAACCTGTGTCACTCTTCTTGTCATCCTTTTTATCGCCTTTTTTACCATCATCTTTCTTGTCATCAGACTTCTTATCGTCGCCTTTTTTATCATCGGACTTTTTGTCGTCAGACTTCTTATCGTCACCTTTTTTGTCATCAGATTTTTTGTCCCCGTCCTTCTTATCTCCGTCTTTGCTTTTACCTGGGTTGTCGCCGTCCTTCTTGCCATCATCGTTGCCATGGCCTTTGTTGGCGTCACCTTCGCCTGCTGGTTTATCTCCAGAAGGCTTGTCATTTCCAGCCGTATTGTCGCCTGTCGGCGGCTGGTTGCCTTCACCAGTTGGCGGAGTATTAGCGGGGGGCTCGCCTGTGGGAAGCGGGGCGTTGGCTGCATCACCGCCAGGGATCGGTGCTGGGACGCCTGTTCCGCCACCTGGGAGTGAGCCTGTTGGTGCATCACCACTAGGCATAGGCCCGTAATTGGGAGCGAAGCCCATGTCGCCAGAAGGCATCCCTGGCATAGGTGCGCCTATGGGGGCGAGACCGCCATCCATTGAGCCTAAGCCGCTCATGCCTCCGTCCATCGGGTTGTAGAGGCCGCTGAACTGCTGGAGGTCGTTCATGCCCATGTTGGTCTGGTTGGCGAGCTGGTCAATGATGGGTGGTGGTGGTAAATAATAATAACCTGCGTTCGGGTCGTTGGAAGGCGGTGGTGGTAGGTTGATGACCTTCATATAGACGATGCCGTTACCGGGGTTTGCGTAGATCATGGGTGACTGGTGATCTAGCACAGAGGCATCTATTTCTATTTCTTTCGTCCATGTGGGCGTGAGCCCGTTGAGATTGCCTATGTTGACTGCGTCTGGCACGAAGATGACCCACTGGTTGCCAGCCTGTATATTGGCTGCTGTCGTGTAATTATAAAATGTGTTGTTGGTTCCGAAAGCGATGTCGCCGTTTATGTCGGTGGCCAAAATCTGTGCGCCGTTCTGTATCGTCAGGTTTCCGCCGTGCGCGATAAGCCCGATCGAACCAGTAGATGATGAGACCGTCCCGACTACATCCATGCCGTTCAATGAATCGCGGATCACTATATCGCTATTAGCGGAAACATTATTGATGTTATTGAAGAAGTTAGGGTATGAATCCAAGTATATTGCATCGGTTGAGCTGGCGGCGTTGAGCGTGACCGCCTGCACGCCGCCTGATTGGTCTATGCGTCCTCCAGCATTGAGTGTCAGCACATTGGATGCTATGCCCTGAAGCGTCATGTCCGTGCCAGTTGAAAGGTTGACATTGCCTGCGGTCTGGACGCTGTAAGTTGTAGCGGCGTTGTCGTTGATGGTGATATTTCCGCCCGAAGCATTGGCATACCAGTAGCCTGCATGGTTGGAGCCATTATTCAGCATTGCCCCGCCAGTGCCAATGAGCTGTATGTCCACCCCGCTATTTGCAGTGATGGCACCTGCTTGCGTGAGGTTAGAGGCTTGGTTCGTGGTTACGAAGAGGCTATTGACATTGGTGATTGCACCGAGAACTACGACACCTGTTCCTGCTCCCGTATTCAAATAAAGGCTGTTGTTAGCTCCTGTGACGCTCGCCCCCGTGTTGAGGTTGTTGGGTCCAGTCACATTAATGTGGGTGTCACCATCGAGCGTGACGAGGCTGCCAAGGTTGACCCCTCCAGTAGAATAAATAGTGCCATAGGTGTGCAACGCCCCACTGCCAGAGTGACTGATCCCACCAAAATTGAAGGTGTCTCCCGCGTCGTTCCCGAGTTGAATACCTCCGTTCGTCGAGAATGTAACGGCTCCGCCGATGGTCGAGCTGGCATTCATGTTGAGGTCGCCCGCCGCCGCTGGGGCGGAAAAGTTGCCCGAGAGGTTGATATAACCGTCAAAGGTCGTGCTGGTGGAGGAAGTGAGCGTGATGCTGGCCGCATCTATGTTTCCGACCACATTGATAATGCCCGCCGTGCCGCCAAAAGAGAGTGCCCCCAAGGATTCCCCAGCGTTATTCGTGCCGAGATGGTTGTTGACGGTGATGTTGCCGTTGGAATTGAGATTGAGGTTGCGAGCTGTGCCATCGCTGATCACATCGTTGTTGAGCGTGATGCCTGTGGTGCCCGTCATGATGACACCAGTTTTCAAGGTGGTGATCCCGTTGAGCGTGATCGATCCCGCCGTGGAAGTCAGGTTGCCGCCCAAGTTCATCGGGCCCGTGTAAGTCTGGCTCCCCGTTGTGCTCACTGCACCCTGAAGCCCGAGGGCGGAACCTGTCATGAACAAGTTCGCCAAGGCGGTGATGCCACCGACAACACCCACGACACTGGTGGTTCCCGTCCCCGAGTTCAGGGTCAACCCAAAGGCTCCGTTGATGGTGGACTGGAAGGCGATATGGCCAGAAGTCGAATTCACGGCGGAAGCTCCTGTGATTGTGACAGGGTTGTTAAAAGTGATGTCGCCCGTCCCAGTCGAGACCGACCCGTTCAGGGAGAGCAAGTTAAACGCAGAGAATGTGAAGCTGGCATCGTCCGACCCGAACAGCGTCCCGCCCACTGCGACAGTCCCCCCAGCGGACATAGACCTGAAAGTCACTGGGTCATAAAAGGTGAGAGGAGCAGAAGGGGTCACTGTGACTGTTCCCGTCCCATCCGCACGCCCGAACGAGATCGAAGTGAACCCGTTGGCGATCAACCCGACCTCGGTGTTATCCAAGTTGAGCGTGCCTGCGGAACCCGTGCCTATGCCCATCGTGCCGCCGACGGTGTTCTGGCGGATGGCGAGGTTGCCAGTGCCGAGGATGTTTCCACCCGATGCAGAAACATCGTTTGTCTCAATCACAAGGTTGCCCGTCATGGAGCCGCCGCCGATTTGGCCCGTACTCATGGAAATACCAGAGCTGCCAGCAGCTCCGACCGCCGTGATGAAAATATCGGCGACACCCGTAGATTCGATGCCGTAGCTGCTAGTCGAGATTTCTAAACCGAAGTTGGCTATTCCGCTTCCTGCCCCTGTTGTTGTGATAGAGATGTTTCCTGAATCGGAAGTTATTTTTGATCCAATGCCTGACAAAAGTAACCCGTTATTGTAGTCTGTCCCAGTGCCTCCCGTCCCATTGACCGCGATTGTTCCTGAAGTCGTTTGGACGACTGAACCGTTGAATATTTTCACTCCGTAGGCATTCGTTGTCCCGCCTGCACCCGTCCCTCGAATCTGTATGTTGCCAGTGGTAGCCGTCAGGGTGGCACCATCCATCAACACACCGATGGGCTGCCCCCCCGTGCCATAAGCGGCAGTAGTGATCGGATTTGCGCCGCCGCCGAGGATGATATTGCCGCCATTGCTGTCAATCGTGGTGCCTGAGCCCAGATGGATATTGCCGATGAAATTACCATCGCGATCCGAGTTGAGTGTGACGGCGTAAGTCCCGCTGGTCGAGATGCCGACATCGGCGGAATTGTTGAAAACAACTCCGAGATTGCTTAACAGGTTCAAGCTGGCATTGGATGATCCTGTTTTCGTTATATTTTGCGAGACCGTCAAATCACCGTTTGACGCGTAGATATAAACATTCCCGTCTGCCGAGATGCCGCTCGTGCCATTCACCGTGTCGATGGTCAAGGCGGAGGAGGTGCGGAGGTCAAGGTTGCCGCCCGTGGTCAATGCGGCGAGGGTGGCGAAACTGTTGGCGGCGTTATTGAGCGTGTAGGTGGCACCGCCGAGGAGCTGGAGCCCTCCAGTTGCGATCAAACCTGCCGATTGGGTGACGGAGCCCGATGCCGAGTTGAAGCCAACATAACTGCCTGCGCTGATGCTGGAGAAGGTGAATCCGTCACTATCATTGACCGTGATGTGCCCCCCGCTAGAGGTCAGGCTCCCGCCAAACGAGACATTGCCCGTGTAGCCATGATGCCCCGTCGTGCTGGCGTTGCCGCTCAAGCTGATATTTGCCGCTGTGATATTGATGCCTGAAAGAGCCGTCGTGCCACCCACCACGCCGAGCATGGCCAAATCGCCGCCCGTGTTGACCACCAGCGGATTACCGCCGTCTAGCGTCGAACTAAAAGTAATATTTCCGCTGGTCGAGGTAATCGCCATCCCGCCCGTCATCGTCACAGCACCGCTGAAGTTGATGTCGCCCGAGGCTGTCGTCACATTATTGCCTATCGAAATCGTGGGGGCGTTAAAAGTGAATGCGGCATCGCCAGAGCCCGTCAAACTGCCCTCAAAATCAATTGTCCCGCCCGATGCCGAACGGAAGGTGTAAGGGTCAGTCAGCGTCGAGACCGTCTGGATTGTGATCGTCCCCGTCCCCGCTGAATGCCCGATGACGACACTGGAAAAACCGTCTGAGATTTTTCCAAGTTCCGTGGCGTTGATGAGAAGCGTGCCCGCCGCTGTCCCGATACCGATATTCGTCGAGGCCGTCGTGGGGGCCAGCGTGAGGATGCCCGTCCCTGTCAGCGTGGTGTCATCAAAGTCCATGGCGTTTGCATTGATGGTGATGTTACCAGAGCCAGCCGTGATCGAGTTCGGTCCCGATGAAGTCACGAAGCCAGCGTTGCCCCCTGCATAGATGCCCTGGATCACAATGTTGCCCGTGCCACTCGATGTGTTCAAAGAACTGCCACCCGCCAGCTCGACCCCGTAGGAATTGCCTCCCGAGGAGGTGGAAGTGCCCGTGATCGAAATGGCTAACGGGTTTCCGTTCTCGGCGGTCACGGTGGACGCACCGCCGATGCGGACGCCCGTCAAACCTGGCTGTGCGCCCGAAGCGATGCCGTCAAACATGATCTGGCCGCTCCCCGTCGTAGAGAGTGCGGTGCCGCCGACAATCATGACGCCCGACGCCCCAGCGGTATCCCACGCTTGACCGCGCAACTGGATGTTGCCGCCGCCCGCACTGACGGTAGCACCGTCCATGAAAATACCGTGGTTGTATGCCGCCGTGCCCATGGCGTAATCACTGGTCGGGTTGCTGCCACCGCCGAGGATGATTTGACCGCCGTTGCTGTTGATGCTCGCCCCCGCATTGAGTTCTATCGAGCCTGCCGCATTGTTGTCGCCGTCCGAATGGATCGTAATGCCCATGGCTGCGGCGGTCGCCGTCATGCCCGCACCGCTACTAAAAACGACATTATTGGCGGCTTTCAAGGTCGCGGTGCCCGCCGCGACTTTGGTGAGCGTGATGTCTTGATCCACCGAGATACTGCCTGCGGCGTTGCAGGCTTCGATGTTCAAATTGCCGCCTGTCGTCAGGCCGACCGTATTGACTGTCCCGATGCTGACGGAGCCCGTTTTGTTTGAAGTCACGGTGACGAACCCGCCGACATTACCCGCAATCAGGCCGATGTTGTTGCCAGTATCATTCAGGTTGTAGGAACCCGTGCCGAGAAGTTCCAACCCGCCTGCCACGATGATTTGGGCGGACTGGGTCACGGCACCGCCCGCGTTGATGGTGAGGTATCGCCCGACATCCGTCACACTACCGAGATTGGCGAAGTTGATGCCGCCCGAGGCACGGATCGAAACATCATTCGCACCCGTGTTGCACAATGCCACGCCGCCGCCAAAACTGTTGCTCGCATTATTCAATACGATATCGCCTGCATTCGCGCTGGCAAAAAAGGTTCCTGTCGCGCTAATCGTCCCTGAAAGAGAGATGAGCCCTTTGCCGTTCAGGACGATGTTGTTGGAGGAAAGGTTTCCGTTGCCCGTGATGGTTCCCACCGTGCCACCGTTTACCCCTGCGTTGAGGCTCAAGTTTGCCGAACCACCGCCCAATGAGATGTTGCCGTTGAGGATGATATTGTTGTAGGCATCCATCGTGAGCGAGTTGTTTCCCGTGATCGTGTAGGAGGCGTTGAGCGTGATGTTGCCCGTCCCTGCTCCAGGGCTCCCCGAGTTAGTCGTAGTGATGGTGACAGCACCAAGGCCTAGCTGGGTATTCAACTGGGCAATATCCAAAATGGAAACCGAGATTGAAGCGTCTGGCTCAAACAGGGTGGCATTCCAACTGATCTGAGAATTGGAATTGGCGTTATCGGTGATGGTGATATCGGCAGGATCAAGCAGGAGCGTGCCACTCGTGCCATTGGGAGCCCGCAAGTCAGCGCCTCCTTGAAAATCGAGATGGTTTTTGCCAGAAACTTCGGCAAAACCGCCGTTGCCAGAAACCGCTCCACCCTTTGCCGAAATCTCGCCGTAAAACCGTGTCACCTCATCTGCCCAGACGATGACTTTGCCGCCGTCGCCCGCCACCCGTGCATCGGCGAGTATTTGTGCTGTGTCGCCGACGAATGTGTAGAGCGAATTTTGCACGCCCGCATTTTTTCCTTGGTAATCGCCGCCTACCAGTGCGGTGCCGCCGCCAGTGTCGCCAGAGACATCCACTTTCGAATCATCGAGCAGAGCGACTTTGTCCCCTAGTATTTGCACGCTGCCGCCCTTTGTGCCGCTGCCCACTACGCCAGAAGCATCCACTGTGCCCGTGTTTATGACGGTGCTATTTTTGGCGATGTTAGATTCGTTTTGCATTGTGATTGAGCCACCGCTGCCATCGGCGTTTTTGGCTTCCAAAAGACCCTTGTTCTGAATCGTCCCGCCGCCAGCCGTTAGTATGATGCGCCCGTTGCGGTTCACCGCCCCAGTCGCACGCACTGTGCCTTCGTTGTTGATGGCCAAGGCATAGATGTTGCCCTTGGCTGCTTTGATTTCTGCTGCTGTGGCTTGGACAACGCCAGTGTTGTTGACGCCCGTTGTCTCATCACCAGTTTTAATACCACTGCGAACTAGGAACGATTCCGAACTGCCGTCCTGTTTGAGCAAAACATCGTTGCCAGCGGCCAACCCCACTTTACCACTGGGCGCAGAGAGGATGCCTTTATTTTCAATTTTATTGGCGATAAGAAAAATATCGCCACCGATGGCATTCACAGTGCCTAGGTTTTGGATGCCAGCCGTGGAGTTGCCGTAGAAATTCATCGCGCCACGGGCGAGAAACTCTTCGTTGCTGACATTGAGGGTCGAGGCGATGAACGAGGCGCAGTTGATTTGAGCACCGCTCCCTATCAGGATACCGTTAGGGTTGATTAAGTAAATCTGGCCGTTGGCAGAGAGTGCGCCGAGAAGCTGGGAAGGGTTGCCGCCTACGACACGGTTGAGCGCGGCAGCAAGCGAGCTGGGCTGGTTGAACTGCGTCAGTTCGTTTGCATTGATAGAAAAATCCTGCCAGTGGATGATGGCGTTGTGAGTGGACTGATTGACGGTCAGTGTGGTTCCGTTCCTCTGGAAAGATGCTGCACCAGCTATGACCTGCTCTCCCGTTGGGTTGGCAAAAATCGCAGATGGGTAAGCCAGAGAAACGATGCACGCCAATGCGATGAGACGCATCCAGAGAGGGTGAGTTTTTAAGGTTTTTTTGTTCATAAGATTTTACCAAGTTAATGAGTTGTGGTCTTTGAATTTTGGGATGTATGTGCTAAAAGTCTGTTCAATCGCTCAATGCAGAACTGGATATGATCGGGGTCAATAGGAACCGTTTTGAGCCTCTCTCCGAGAATGGTCGGATCCACAAAAAAATGTTTTATCAGGGAAAATACAAAGTCGGAATCTTTCTCCCTTCCCGCCACTAGCTTCGACACCGCCAGATCGTGTACCTCTAGGCACAAACCCCTTCCTTTGCCCGTGTTCTCGTTTTGTAAAGTAACCAGCCGTTTTTGCCAGCCCTCGGGTAGCGCGGCAGTCTCAGGCCCTACACCGTGGGCATAATATCCGTAGGTCTCGTGGAACGCAGAATTTTCTCCTATACAACCTTCCACCAGATCCGTTTTAGACGGGTCAGCGAGAGAAAAAAGATCGGCATCCGCAGAGAGCAATAGTTCTTTCGGTGCAGATGGAAACTGTCCGAGAATGGACTGGCTGCCAACGATAACAAAATCGCTGGTTTCAGCAATAGATGCCGCCGCCCGCAAGATGTGTTCAAGCTGCTCTCTTTGCATAACACCAGTTTTGTTTGATCTCTTTTTTGATAAGCCAGACTTCTGAAAAAGGTAAAACACCAGCGAAAGGAGAGCTTTGGCGCAGGCGTGAGGAATCTTCCGATGGCGATAAAAGGATGGAGCAGACCTCTTCGAGAGGTTTTTCTAAAATAGCACTCCATTCTTCGTAGCAGCGGAGAAGGCTGGGTGTGCAAGCATTGATTTTTTTCCAGCGGGCAATGTTGTTTTTTGCATGTTCGATTATTGATGGAGATGTGCGCAGCAGTTCGACAACTTTACTGGCTAAGGCAAGGCTGACGGCATCTTGGTAGGCGTGCCCCATCAACTCATTCATGACTGGTTTGTCGGCTGACATATGTTCCGGCTATTTTTATTAAGGCTGTGTGGAGGGCTGCGTTGTGCCTGTGGTTGCTGGCTGACCCTCAGGCGTGGCTGGCTGATGCCTATCCACGCCCACTTTCCCGTTTTTAACCGCCACAAAAGTTTCGCTGTGTTGCACTGTCACAGCGTAAAAAGTTCCGCGAGCCGCAGCAACGCCCTGCGGGGTTCTTATTTTGAAATCTGTCTGGCTGGATGTCTTAGGATCAATGAGTGCGCTCAGTGTCCCCTCATCAAGTTCGACTGTCGTTTTGCGCGAAGCCACGCCTTGAGCAGCATCTTTGGTGTAGTCCATATCTCCCAGTGTAGTGATGGTATTGGCATCCACTTTTACGGCGGCACCAGGAACTGTGACGATGATGGCCTCAGATGCCTTGCCAGTTTTTATATGCGTCCCCGCGTCAAGGCGTTGGCCTACTTTTATAGGATGGTAATCAGCCGTTCCGGGCAACGCAAATCTCACATCGCCAGAGGCATGTTTCACGACAGCGGTAGCTGGTTCTGCGTAAAGTGGTGTCAGTGCCAATGACAATGTCAAAATTAATATCAAGCTATGCTTATTCATAAATTGTCTCCATTCAAACTCTGTCAAGTATTTTCACCCAATTATTTTGCTTTTACAACCACAAAAAAGATTTGCTTTATCTCGAACAAAAATGTTTTTTGCATGGAATAATTTAACCCTTAAACAGGCACTTGAACAAGAGTCTTAAAGTAAAGATAAATGACTCTATGCAATAAGACCTAAATAACTTATTAAAACACAATTTAATCGCTCATTGAAATTAACTGCTATTACTCAAAAACAGAGCCAACTTGGACTGTGACGGTAAGGCCAGCCTGCAAAAAGGCTTGGATGCCAACCGCCCTTTAGCCATCGCCTACCTGCTCAAAGAGGAACTGGGTTTGCTCTGGAAGCAACCAGACAAAAGCGCAGGGCAGAAGTTCCTAGCAAGCTGGTGTCAGAAGGCAATCGCTAGTGGCATCAGCCAACTCCAAGCAATGGCTAAAACTCTGCTGCGTCACCAAGAAGGAATCCTCAGTTATTTTACCACAGGTATCACCAGCACAACCGTTGAAGGCACAAACAGAAAAATCAAAATCCTGTTGTGCAAATTCTACGGTCTCCGTAACCAAGAATACCTCAAACTCAGGCTCTACGCTCTTCATGAATTCAAATTCACTGGTGTATAACCAATCTTTTGTGATGAAGCCGTTTTAGGAGCTTTGCTCCCGTCAGAATAGATCACCTCTTTTCCACCGAGGTCAGGATGTCTGAACTTCGAAAACATCTCGCGTTTTGCGAAGGATTTGATCGGCAAACCTAAAAAGAAAAAAGGCACATAGCAAGAGCCATGTGCCTCTGTGAAATCATATGTCCAACGGATTCAGGGACGCCAGCTACGAAGCACCCGCATGTAGTTCGCCCTTTCGAAGGCGGACGCATCGGGGCAAGAACTCAAATTCATGGAACCACGCATATTGTCCACGGAAGTGTATTCATGCTTTTCCATCCACTCCACCATCCCTTGATAAACTGACTTGATGGCCGAAGGTCCCACGCGGATGACTGCAGACACCATCTGCAACGCATCGGCTCCTGCCATGATTGCTTGGATAGCCCCTTCTGCAGTATGGATGCCGCCTGTCGCAGCAAACGACATTTTAGGAAGTGTGGCATCCAAAATAGCCAGCCAGCGCAGCCTGAGCAACAGCTCGGACGAATCCGAAAAATGAATGACAGATGCCACTTCCAGCTCTTCGATATTAATGCTTGGCTGGTAAAAACGGTTGAATAGAACCAGCCCATCAGCACCGGCTTCAGCAAGCAGATGCGCATAGTTTGGTAATGCCGAAATAAAAGGCGAAAGTTTCACAGAAACAGGTATGGAAACGCTATCTTTTATTGATTTCAGAATCTCAAGGGTGCGGTTCTCAACCTCCCTGCCAGTTTCTGCCGGGCTGGTAGGTAGATAATAGACATTCAGCTCCAAGGCGTCCGCCCCAGCTTCCTGCGAAAGCTTGGCGTATTTAGTCCAGCCTCCGACAGAGACACCGTTGAGCGATGCTATCACCGGCAACGATGTTGATTTCTTTATCTGTGCAATCTGGTTTAGATACTTATCCAAACTCATCAGAAAGTCATCCACATCGGGGAAATAACTAGCGGCTTCAGCAGAAACCACCGCGTCCTGCTCATGTCTGAACTTGGCATCTTCCTCAGCAAGAATTTGCTCCTCAAAGAGGGAGTTCATGACTACGGCAGAGGCTCCAGCATCCTCTAGTTTTTTTACTTTATCCAAGTCTTCTACCAGCGGAGAAGCACCCACCATGAGCGGGTGCTTCAATTTCAATCCCATGTAATTTACAGAAAGATCCATTATAAAATTTCCTTTCTATTAGGATTGGGCAGCCTGCGCCGCATCTTGGTTGCCAGTTTTTATTTCCGCCATTTTTTCATAGAAACGGTACTGGTTGTTTATGAACTCCTGCGCGGAAGCCTGCATCTCTGCTGCCTGTTTTGGATTTGTTTTTTCCAACACGCGGAAGCGCATCTCGTTGGCAATGTACTTGCTGAGCGGGATTTTAGGAGCAGCCGAATCGAGCTTGAACGGTGCCTCACTCGTACCGTGGCGGCGTGGGTCGTAGCGGAACAGCGGCCAATAACCGCTCTCCACAGCCAACTTCTGCTGATCCAATCCTTTTTCCAAGCTGTACCCGTGGGCGATACAGTGGCTAAAGGCTATGATCAGCGAAGTGCCAGGATATGAAGCAGCTTCTTCGAATGCTTTGACCGTCTGCGAGTCCTTGGCTCCAAATGCGATTTTAGCCACATAGACCGACCCATACGAGATAGCCATCATGGCGAGGTCTTTTTTGGAGAACCGTTTGCCCGCTGCCGCGAACTTGGCTGCCGCGCCCATCGGTGTGGACTTCGAAGCTTGGCCACCCGTGTTAGAATAAACCTCAGTGTCGAGCACGAGGATATTCACATTGCTGCCGAGTGACATCACATGGTCAAGGCCACCGTAGCCGATGTCATAGGCCCAGCCATCTCCACCGATGACCCAGACGCTTTTATCAACTAGGTAGTCGGCAAGCAAAAGGAGTTTTGCGGCCTCGTTAGCTTTTACCCCTTTGAGTTTTTCTTTCAGTGCTTGGACGCGGGCACGCTGTGCGGCTATCCCCGCCTCACTCCCTTGGTCTGCGTTGAGGATGGCAGAAACGATTTCATCACCTACTTGCGGCGCAAGCCTTGCCAACAGTTCCCGACTGTACTCAGCGAGCTTATCAACGGCGAATCGCTGGCCGTAGCCGAATTCTGCGTTGTCTTCAAACAGCGAGTTAGACCATGCTGGCCCGCGCCCGCAAGCGTCCGTTGAGTATGGCGTGGTCGGCAGATTACCACCGTAAATGGATGAACATCCAGTAGCATTGGCAACATAGAGGCGGTCACCAAGCATCTGCGTAAGCAGCTTGATATATGGTGTCTCTCCGCACCCTGCACATGCACCTGAGTACTCGAATAGCGGCTCCAAGAACTGCGAGCTTTTCACCTCGAACTTGAGCTTCGTCCTGTCAGGGTTGGGCAGGTTCAAGAAGTATGTGTAATTTTCTTTTTCGGCATCGCGAAGCGGTGCTTGTGACACCATGTCCAGTGCCTTGTGGCGCGGGTTAGTCTTGTCTTTGGCGGGACAAACCTGTGCGCAAAGAGTACAGCCCGTGCAATCCTCTGGAGCCACCTGTATGGTGAACTTCATGCCTTTGACTTCCGTCGAACGGAAATCCACAGATTTGTATGTGGAAGGCGCGTTGGCCAGTAAGCTAGGCTCGTAGAACTTGGCCCGTATCGCGGCGTGCGGACAAACCAGCACGCACTTGTTACATTGGATACAGATGGACGAATCCCATGTGGGTATCTCCAAAGCGATGTTCCGCTTCTCCCAGCGAGTGGTCGAAAGCGGCCAAGTGCCGTCCACTGGGAACGCGCTTACAGGGAGCAGGTCGCCCTTGTTGGCCAACATCACGGCTGTAACGCGCTTGACGAATTCTGGCGCATCTTCCGAAACGATCGGCGGCATGTGCCTCGTGGATGTCGCCTTCGCTGGGACAGGCAATTCATTGAGTGCCGCCAAAGTCTGGTCAACTGCGGCAAAGTTCTTCTGAACAATGTCCGCCCCTTTTTTGGAATAGGTCTTCTCAATGGCTTTCTTGATCTGTGCGATCGCCTCATCGCGAGGCAGGACGCCAGAAATAGCAAAAAAGCATGTCTGCATGATGGTGTTGATGCGCCCACCCATGCCAGTTTCTTTGGCGACTTTGTAGGCGTCAATTACGAAAACTTTCAGCTTCTTCTTAATTATAGCATCTTGGACTTCAACCGAGAAATGCTCCCACACTTTTTCTGTCGGGTAGGTTGAATTCAGCAGGAGCACAGCCCCTTCTTTGGTGTAATCAACCACATCATACTTGTCGAAGAACTCCCATGAGTGAACCGCCACGAAATTCGCACGACGGATGAGGTAAGTGGACTGTATCGGGCGCGGGCCGAAGCGGAGGTGCGAAATCGTGATGGCTCCAGATTTTTTGGAGTCATAAACGAAATAGCCTTGTGCGTAGAAGTCAGTCTCTTCGCCGATGATCTTGATGGAATTTTTGTTTGCGCCAACCGTGCCATCGGAGCCTAGTCCGAAAAAGACTGCGCGTGTTACATCGTCAGCCTCGATATCCAGTTCGGTATCAAACGGCAGCGAAGTGTGAGAAACATCATCCACAATACCGATTGTGAAATGATTGGCGGGCTTATCTTTGGCGAGGTTGTCGTAAACACCCTTCACCATGGCTGGTGTGAACTCCTTGGAGGAGAGACCGTAGCGGCCACCCACCACGACAGGTTCACATTCGAACTTGGAAAGCCCTTCGGACTTGGTCTCAGCCAACGCCGTGAGGACATCTTGATAAAGCGGCTCGCCCGCTGCACCGGGTTCTTTGGTGCGATCCAGAACGGCGATGCTGCGCGTTGTGACAGGCAGTGCCGAGACTAAATCTTTGATTGAGAACGGGCGAAACAGACGAACCATGAGAACGCCAACTTTTTCACCCTTGGCATTGAGCCAGTTTACAGCCTCTTGGACAGCCTCGCCGCCTGAGCCCATGACGATGATCACGCGGGTCGCTTTGGGGTCGCCAAAGTAATCGAAGAGACGGTATTTTCTGCCCGTAACTTTGGCAAAACGATCCATCGTCTCTTGAACAATACTAGGCAGGGCATCGTAATACGGGTTGCATGCCTCGCGTGCCTGGAAAAAGGTGTCGGGGTTCTGCGCCGTTCCACGGATGCGCGGCTGATCGGGAGTCAGAGCCAGCTTGCGGAATGCCTCCACATATTTCTCGTCCACCATCTGTAAAATCTGCTCGTCACTTATGGTCTCTATTTTACTAGCTTCATGCGAAGTGCGGAATCCGTCGAAGAAGTGCATGAACGGTATCCTAGACTGCAAAGTGGCAGCATGTGCTACGCATGCCATGTCGTGAGCCTCTTGAACGGAAGCAGATGCAAGCATGGCGAAGCCAGTCTGGCGACAGGCCATCACATCGGAGTGGTCACCGAAAATAGATAGGGCGTGGGTCGCTAGTGTGCGTGCAGTCACATGCATGCAAAACGGGAGCATTTCGCCCGCGATTTTGTACATGTTGGGGATCATCAACAGAAGACCTTGGGAAGCTGTGAATGTCGTAGAGAATGTGCCGCTCATCAACATGCCATGCACTGCGCCTGCTGCGCCGCCTTCAGACTGCATTTCCACTAGTCTTGGAACGGTCTGCCAAACATTCTTTTTGTTCTGGCTAGACCATTCATCGGCCCATTCCGCCATTGGCGAGGAAGGTGTAATTGGGTAGATTGCGATGGTTTCACTGAGACGATAGGCGACCGAGGCCGCCGCTTCGTTTCCGTCCAATGTGATAAAGGATTTATTTTTTGCGTCGTTCACGCATTACTTTTACTTATATTGCACGCATGGTGTCAAGGTTTTAAAATTGGGTTTTCGTGTATTCCCCGAAACATTGCCATCTCGCCGCCATCGGCATCGCAGTAGCGAACGGCTGCAAAATTATTGGCACTCTTCCCCCTTGGCATATGCCTGATCCAACCGTATTGCTCAATGATGAGTTGCCCCTTGCGCCCAGTGGATTTGTGGAGTTGGCTCCACTCGGCTTCACCCATCTTTGCTGCCAACCCTTCGAGTTTCCCGACACGAACTGGGTTTGCCGCCATCCTCTTTTCTGCCGTAGCCGTTGCGGGCGTGGCGTGGCTCGTCTTGCGCCCGCCAGCCGTCGTCCGAGAAACCACCAAATACATGGAGCGCAAAAAATCGCCCGCCCCACAGGCCACAAACAGCACGCACCTCGCTTCGCCCGCCCCAGTCCCATCCCAAGGTGGGCGTTCGCTGATAGGCATCAACCCCGAAACGGGCAAAGACCCCTCCATCTCTTTCGCTATCACCCCTTCACTTGTCCAGTCTTCGGGCGGCAAAATCATCCTCGGGCGCAAACGCGAAGTCTGTCATCTCCACATCCCCAGCACCAGCGTCTCGGGACAACACGCCACCCTCTTTTTCGATGGCGACACCGTTAAAATTCAAGATAGAAACTCCTCCAACGGCACTCGGATCAACGGGGGGCCACAGATCAAACCTTTCGAGAACGCCCCTATACGCCTAGGCGACCGCATCCAGCTCGGCGAAGTCACCCTCAACTGGAGGTAGGTGAACGAATTGCAGATTGTAGAAGTGCCGTCTCGCCGATTGGATGGCAGAGCGTTTCACGCCCCGTTCCATGCTATTGCTAATGATTCGGGCGTGGTCGAGAAACCGTAGAAAACAGCTTGCATGCAGAAAGGCGTGTTTTACTGTCGCCTCATGCCCGCCAAGAAGGTCATCCGTATCAAGAGCGACGATGCACTCTTCCGCGTCTCTTTCAGCAAACCCGTTCTCGCAGCCCATCTAGTCC
>JAIFLJ010000199.1 GCA_020049135.1 bacterium
AAAGATTTTTAACCACGAAAGACACCAAATACACGAAACTTTGAGAGCATGGAAACTAAAATCTTCTGTGCATTTTTTTCGTGTGTTTCGTAGTTCATTCTTCTCTTTTCTCTTCCCTTGTCGCTTGCCACTTGTCCCTTCCTCCCTTGGCACTGGCTTTGCCAGATTAGGTTTATTTCTTGATCAGCAGCGTCTGTGTCGGGAAAGCCATTTCGATTCCTTCCCCGTCAAATGCTTCCTTGATCGCTAGATGCGCGACCGTCATAATTTTTTGGTAGTCGGCAACATTATCGTATTTAGCCCAGAAGACGACTTGTATATCCAAATAGAATTCAGCAAATTTGCAAAACGATACCTGCTGCCTATCTATCTCTGGCAAGTCCGACTGCTTCTTCAGCGTTTCAAAAACTTCGTTCAAAACAGACATCGCCCTTTCGATGCGCTCGCGCGTGTGGTCGTATGTCAAGCCGACAGAGAGAGTGGTTTTGACATGTTTTCCTCTGGTGTAGTTGCGGATCTGTTTGTCCACCAAATCTTTGTTTGGCAGATTTATGCGCTCGCCCGTGATAGCGCAAAGCTCCACGCTCCTGAGTCCCATTTTAGAAACAAACCCATCGTAATCGCCAAAAGCTATCCGGTCGCCCACCTTGAAAAGCCTGTCTGCTAAAATCTCGAACGACCCGATCACATTGCCCAGCGTGCTCTGTGCCGCCAGAGCGAACGCCGCCCCAAGAAAACCTAATCCGGTGACGAGGCCCAGCACCTGCACGCCAAACTGGTGCAGCACGGTGATCACGACTAGCACAACAGCGAGTCCTTTGAGCACTTTATCCATCAGGTGGATCATTTGTTCATCAAGCGTTTTTTCGCCGCCTTTCCAGTGCTGCCTCAACATAGATAGACCTATGTCTATAAGCCTGAAAAGAAACACTAGCGTAGCGATGGCGTAAATGAGCGTGACGCCGTTTTCCATCTTTTGCCAAAGCCATCCTGGCATGGTTCTGAAAACCGATTTGCCAGTGTTCAGGAAAAAGACGATGACAAAAACATTTACTGGCGCCTGCACTGCGCTGCCGATGGATTCAGCCGCTGGCGTTTTCTTTTTCTTGAGCCACCCGACCAACATTTTAATCCCGATGCGGTTGGCGATGCTCACGCATAGGACGCCCAAGCCAAGCACGAGTGCGAACTGTATCCACTCGGACGCCGTGGTGACATGGAGCGTCATTCCAAACAGCTCTTTGATTCTCGTGATAGTTTTTTCAACGGCAAAGCCTTCCATGATCATCTCCAAGTCAGCGGTTTCTTAAAAATTTAATTATGGCCTTCTGCGTGTGCAAGCGATTTTCGGCCTGAGTGAAAATTGTGTCTGCGTTGGCCTCGAAAACTTCTTCTGAAATTTCCATGCCCCTGTAGGCGGGCAGGCAGTGCATGACCATTGCGTCAGGCTTGGCCAGCGAGAGCGTTTCGCGGTTGATCTGGTAACGCCCCAGCGATTGGACGCGCTCGTGCCGCTCCTCCTCTTTGCCCATCGAAACCCAGACATCTGTGTAGAGCACATCAGCCCCGCGCACAGCATCTTCTATGCAGTCAGTGACTTTGACACCCGTGTTTTCCAGCAATTTTGCCGAGGGCTGGTATTTTTCTGGGGCGGCGATAACTAACTCGAATCCCAGCAGTTTGGCAGCGGACACCCACGATAGCGGCACATTACAGGCACCATCGCCCACGAAGACAACTTTTTGATCCTGTATCGGGCCGCGCAACTCTTCGATAGTGGCTATGTCGGTCATTATCTGGCAGGGGTGCTCCTCGTCAGTCAAAGCATTGATTGTGGTGATGCCGCTGTATTTGGCAAAGTCCTCCACATCGCCCTGCGCGTAGGTGCGAATCACTGCACCATGAAGCATCCTGCCGAGCGTCCTAGCCGTGTCGCAAATCAGTTCTCCGCGCCCTAGCTGTATGTCGTTGGCTGAGAGAAAAAGCGGTGTGGCTCCTAGTTCTAGCAACCCCACTTGGAAAGAGACACGCGTGCGTGTGGAGGATTTAGCAAATATCAAAGCCCAAGTTTCTCCATTGAGAATTTTTTCTTCTGGCTTCCCGCGCCCCTCTTTCATGCTGCGAAACATTTTGAGCACTTCGCGCATTTCGTCTGCGGAAAAATCACGGATTTTCAAATAGTGTCTCATCGCTAAGTCCTCTCTTTTTAAAATCCTGCTGACCTGAAAATTATTCTCGAAACTCGCATCCCAAACGGCTTTTCAGCACGGCTTTGAAACTGTCGTGCGCCCCGTTGACTTCCTTGTCCGTGAGCGTCCGTTCCCTGTTCCTGTAGCGGAGGCGGCATGCCAATGATTTTTTATCTGCCGCCAATCTGGCTCCTGTCTCGTCAGCAAAAACATCGAACAGCACAACTTCTTCTGCCCACTCTGGCTTGCACGCATTGATTGCATCCAAAACTTCGCCTGCGGGTTTATCCTTTGACACCACCACAGCCACATCGCGCAAGATGGATGGAAAAACTGGCCAAGGTTTGAACTGCGCAGGTGCTTTGGGCGAACAGCAGAGCGGTTCTAAATCAATCTCCGCATAGCAAACGGGCTGCTTAATTCCTTTTTCCCTGAGTTCTGACGGCGCGACTAACTCGACCGAGCCATTGACACCCAGCGTTTCAAGTAACCCTTTTATCTCGAAAATATCTGTTTCGCGTTCCGACTCAGACCAGTGAGCTTCGCTGCGGGCTCCTGTGAGCAAAATCCCTAGACACCACTTTTCTCCAGTCTCATCAAAAACTGGGCCAGCCTCGAAAAGTTTCAAAGAACGCTTGCCCTGATGCAAGTTATGGGCTGCCACGCGAAGAAGGTTGCGCTTTAAGCTTTTTCTCAAAGAAACCTGTTCCACGGTCATCGGGTTCACAAGTTGTATGGGAGCATCTTCATCGTCTTCAAGCGGGTTAGTCACAACCTCAAAAAAGCCGTTGTTCGCCAAAAACTGTTTCAGCGTCCAAAGTCTGTCTTGCGATCTGTCAGTGTCGCTGGAAGGCGATGGGCTGAATAGCAGACGGGACGGCACTTGCTCTAGTCCGACAACCCTCGAAATTTCTTCGATAATGTCCACCTCGCGCTCTAAATCCAATCTCCATTCAGGGATGGAAAGCACGACCTCCGACTCTGTCTCACTCTTGAAATCAACGCCCAAATCCAAAAGGATACTGCGTATTTTTTCTTTGGGGACTTCTGTTCCGAGAAGGCGTTTCACCCTTTCGAAGCGGAGCGTAACATCCCGTTTAGATACCGAAGCATCACCCGTGACCGATGCCGATGTCGCACAGCCTCCTGCAATCTGTGCGAGCAAAGCCACAGCCCTATCGCGAGCCTGCAACACGAGCAACGGCGGCGTGCCGCGCTCGAACCGGTAAGACGAATCGGTGGAAAGCCCGAGCCTCCTAGAAGTGGCACTGATGGAAGGCGGGTTAAACCTCGCGACCTCCAAAAGAATACTCGTGGTTTCTTGCGTAACTGCCGAAAGTTCGCCACCGATAACTCCAGCCAATGCAACGGGGCCAGAATCGTCAGCTATGCACCAATCCGTTGCTAAAAGAGAGTGAGCTTGATGGTCCAGTGCTTGGATTTTCTCGCCTGCACGAGCGCAGCGGATGTGCAATCCAGACGAGAGAGAGAGCTTGCCGAGATCGAATGCGTGCATGGGCTGCCCATAGTCCAAAAGGATGTAGTTTGTTATGTCCACTACGCTGTTTATCGCCCGTAGCCCCACGGCTTCGAGACGGCGACGCATCCACGCAGGCGATTGCCCCACCTGTAAGCCTTCGATAACTGTGGCAGTATAGCAGGGGCATCCTAGCGCGTTCTCAACCACTACAGGGAACGGGGGCTGGGCGAGGCTGGGGAGTGCGGGCGAAGCCTCCGTTTTTTTCCATTTCGCAAGACCGAGCGCGACCATTTCTCTTGCTAGACCGTGATGGCTCAAAAGGTCAGGACGATTGGGCGTGATTTCCAAGTCGAAAACCGTGTCGGGTGGAAAAAGTTCCGCAATAGGCTGACCCAACGGGGCAACTGCGTCCAAAATGAGAAGCCCTTCGCTTTCACCGGAAAGTCCGAGTTCCTTGGACGAGCACATCATTCCTTGCGAAAGTTCGCCGCGCAATTTTGACTCCTTGATTTTGAAGTCGCCTGGCAAAACCGCGCCTGGCAGCGCAAGTGGCACGCGGTCGCCGACCTTGTAGTTTTTCGCCCCGCAAACAATCTGCTTAGTCTCTGTGCCAATGTTCACTTGGCAGACGCTCAGACGGTCTGCCGAAGGGTGTTTGGCCGATGAAAGAATCTCGGCGACCACCACATGCTTGAAGTTTGCGCCCTTCTGCTCGACGCCTTCGACTTCGATGCCGCCCAAGGTCAAACCTTGGATGAGTTCATCAGTTGTTGCAGATATTTCTAAAATGTCAGAAAGCCATTCGAGTGATATTTTCATAATGCAAATGACGGTTGGCCTCGGTATGGCACTATTTGGGTAGCCTAGATTCCAGTGCTCGTATCTGGTCGCGTATGGCAGCGGCCACCTCGAAGTTTTCTTCGGTCACGGCACGCTTGAGTTCTTCTTGCAAGTCTTCGATGTGCTTGATCATCTGGCTTGTTTCTACAAAACGGCGCGGCACCTTGCCCTTGTGCTGCGTGCCACGGTGCATGTTTTTCAAGAGCGTCGCCAAGCCTTCGGAAAAAGTTTCGTAGCAGTGGGGACAGCCGAGCCGACCAGATTTTTTGAAGTCTGGCTGAGTGAAAGAGCACTTCGGGCAAACCGTGGAATCCTCTTCGGAAGACTGTATTTCCTCGCCAGCACCCAGCCCCATGAGCTGATCCGCCAGAGAAAAACCTGTGGGGTCATCAATCTTCTTCGCATTGGGGCATTTGGGGCACATGTCGAACTTATGCATCACACCGTTTATAATCTGGGTGAGATGTATTGTCTTGGGCTCCTTGCAGCCTTCGCAGCCTGGCGGTCGGTTTTCGGACATAATCAATTTTTATCCGATCGGAGTCCCTTCCGAACGCGTGATGGCGTGGTAACGCTCCGTGATCTTGCGCGTAATCGGTCCAGGCTTGCCGTCGCCGATAACACGGGAATCCAAGTCAACCACTGGCACCACTTCCGCCCCTGTGCCAGTCAGAAAAATCTCGTCCGCCACATAGAGGTCGTAGCGCGTCATGTTCGTCTCCTCAACAGGCAAACCCATCTCGGCGGACAGCTTCATGACCACATCGCGCGTGATGCCTGCCAGTGCCCCAGCCCAGATAGGTGGGGTGGTAATTTTATTTTTCTTGATGGCAAAAATATTGTCGCCCGAACATTCGGCCACTAAACCTTGCTCGTTGAGCATGAGCGTCTCCTGCGCCCCGGCACGCATCCCTTCCACCTTCGCCATTATGTTGTTCAAATAGTTCAGCGACTTCACGGTGGGGCTGAAAGCGTTCCACGATAAACGGCGTGTACCGCCCGTAATCACCTTCAGACCTTCGCGGTAATACTTCTCGGGATAAAGCTCTATGTTAGCGGCAATGATAACGACAGACGCCTTCGGGCATCTGTCAGGCCCGAGACCCAACGAACCAGCACCCCTAGAGACGACTAACCTTATGTAGCCGTTGGCGCAAGCGTTGCGGCGGCAGGTTTCCACAGTCGCTTTTTTGAGTTCATCAAACGAGAGCGGCACTTGGAGCAGTATTGCTTTGGCCGAGTCGTAAAGCCTGTGCAAATGCTCGTCCAGTTTGAAAACGCGGTTATCGTATGTGCGTATGCCTTCGAAAACTCCATCGCCATAAAGATATCCGTGGTCGAGCACTGAAATCTTAGCGTCCTTCTCTTCCAAAAATTCTCCATCAATATAAATAATCATCTCTTTTCCTAGTTTGCAGTCTTGTTCAAGTCAAAAGGGGTTTGGCGGAAAATCAAGTTTGAAAAATGTATTTCACGCAAGTTCTCTGCTTATTCCAACGAGCTGCCCAAGAGCAGCTCTTCCGTCTCAGCCCACCCGAGGCAAGCATCGGTTATCGAAAGCCCAGAGCGTATTTTATCCAGCGACTGAGGGAAAGGCTGGCTGCCTGTCTCAATGTTGCTTTCCAGCATGACACCGACGATAGGGCATCCCGCATCCCGCCTCTGTTCCTGCACGCTCTGCCAAACCCTTTTTTGCAGCTCCGGTTTTTTTTCGGAGTTGGCGTGGCTACAATCCACCATTATGCCTGGGGGCAGGCCAGCTTTTTTCAGGCATTGTTCCGCCTCGGCTATGCTTGATCTATCAAAGTTTGTCTTCCCCTTGCCGCCACGCAAGACTATGTGTCCCCAGCGATTTCCCTTCGCAGAAATAACGCTCGTCCTACCGTTCTGGTCTATGCCCAAGAAACTGTGCGGGTGCTGTGCCGAACTCATCGCGTCCAGTGCCACTTGCAGGCTTCCGTCCGTCCCGTTTTTGAAACCGACTGGCATTGAGAGGCCGCTGGCCATTTCGCGGTGCGTCTGCGACTCAGTGGTGCGTGCCCCGATGGCCGCCCAGCTTATCATATCCGCGATGTACTGCGGCGTAATCGGGTCTAAAAACTCTGTCGCAGCAGGGACACCCAGTTCGTTGATCTGCAAAAGCAGTCGCCGCGCTATCGTCAGCCCCTCTTCAATGTTGCATGAACCGTCCAAGTGCGGGTCGTTGATGAGCCCTTTCCACCCGAGCGTCGTGCGCGGCTTCTCGAAATAGACTCGCATGACCACACAAATTTTATCTTGGATTTTCAGTGAGAGGTCGCGGAGCTTTTCAGCGTACTCCAGTGCTGCGCCTGTGTGGTGGATGGAACACGGCCCGACAACAAGCAAAAGACGCGGGTCTTTGCCGGTCAAAATCTGTTTTACAGCGTCGCGCCCGCGCACAACGGTTTCGGTGGCGTCTTGGTACGACCCTAACTTATTTTTTAAATCGGATGGTGAAATCAGCGGCGTTGTTGCCAGCACATTCAAATCTTGGACAGGCTCCATATTCTTTTCCATTTTCTAATCCTTCGCCCAGTATCAGCGGGCGGCTTTCTCCTGTTTCAAAACCAGCTCTTTGATCCCTTTTTGCGCGAGGCGGAGCATGGCGTCCATCTCTGCCCCCGAAAATGTGGACTCTTCTCCACTCCCTTGTATTTCCACGAAACGCCCAGAGCCAGTCATCACCACATTCATGTCCACGGCTGCGTCTCGGTCTTCGGTATAGCAAAGGTCTAACATCGGAACCCCGCCGCAAATCCCCACGCTCACCGCCGCCACTGTGTCTTTGATCGGCCACTCTGAAATCGCCTTGCTACGCATCAGTTTGCGGCAAGCTAAAGCCAATGCAACATAGGCTCCCGTAATAGATGCTGTCCTTGTCCCGCCGTCAGCTTGGAGGACATCACAGTCAACCCATAGCGTGCGCTGACCAATTTTATCTAAGTCCACCGCCGCCCTGAGCGAGCGCCCGATCAAGCGCTGTATCTCTTGGCTGCGCCCATCTATTTTCCCCTTAGAAATGTCCCGCGCTTTGCGGGTTTCCGTGGAGTACGGCAACATCGAGTACTCTGCGGAGAGCCATCCGCCACTCACATTCTGCTCTTTCATCCAGCGCGGGACAGTTTCCTCAACCGTGACTGCGCAAATGACGCGCGTTTTGCCGAAGGCGCATAGCACTGAGCCAGTGGCGTTAGGCGCAGCATTCTTTTGGAATGTTACCACACGCATCTGGTCTGTGCCCCGGCCATCACTGCGGCAAGATGCGTTTTTTTTCGGCTTGTTTTCTTTTTTCATAAAAAATCCTTTTTCAGGTTCGGCTCCATTCGAGCATTCGCTCCACTGGCAAAAATGCTCGCTCGCGCAGTTCTGCTTCAATATCTATCTCTGGCCGCCCAGACTCAAGTGCAGCCAGCATCTTCTCTAGCGTATTGCATTTCATGAACTCGCAGTGCGCACACTTGCAGTCTTTGGCAACCCACGCATCGGGCGGGGCGGCTATGAATTCACGGTCAGGCAACTCCTTTTTGAGACGATGCAACATGTCGGCCTCGGTAGCTATAATGAACGACTTGGACGCAGACTGGCGGCAATAAGAGACCATTTTTTCAGTGCTGCAAACTTCGTCGGCCAAGCTACGCACGGCATGGACACATTCAGGGTGCGCCAGCACAATGGCATCAGGATACCTCTCGCGCACAGCTATCATGCTCTCCCGTGTGAACGCCATGTGAACATGGCAGCTCCCCTCCCACAGCGTCATGCTCCGCCCAGTCTGTTGCGTGACCCACTCGCCTAAATTACGGTCTGGAACAAAAAGGATTTTTCTCTCTGCTGGAACGCGCCCGACAATGCGTGCGGCATTGCCGGATGTGCAGATGACATCGCTGAGTGCCTTCACGCCCGCACTGCAATTAATGTAAGCAACAACATAGTAGTTCTCGGAGCGGTGCGCATCCAAAAACAGAGAGAGCTTGTCTGCCGGGCACGAGTCTGAGAGTGAGCAACCTGCATCTTTGTCTGGCACCAAAACTTTCTTTGAAGGGTTCACTATCTTGGCCGTTTCAGCCATGAAATGAACACCGCAAAAAAGGATTACATCGGCCTGCGACTCCCGCGCCTTATATGCTAAGCCGAGCGAATCCCCTACATAATCCGCCACATCCTGCACCTCACCACTCTGGTAGTTGTGAGCTAAAATCACGGCGTTTTTACTCCGTTTCAGCTCTGCTATTTTTTCAATCAGTTGTTTGCGGGCACTCATCCCTTTTTTTCCTGTTGTGGCGTGCCTGACACCGTTGTCACGGCACAAACCCCGACTAGTTTCATCGTCCTGTCCCGCTTCCATTCGTGGAGCAGGATAAGCCCCAACCCAACGCATATCCCCGTATCCGCCAAGTTGAATGTCGGATAGTGCCAGTGCCCAAAATAAAAATCGAGAAAATCAACCACGAAACCGAATCTCAGCCGGTCGCAAAAATTTCCTATTGCGCCGCCGAAAGCGAGGGCAGCACCAGCGTTCACACAATGACTTTCCCAGCAGAACGAACGAGCCATCCAAACCAGAAAAACAAAAAGCAGCGCAGTCAGTAGCAGGAGCAAGGATGGATGTTTGTCCATCATGCTGAACGCCGCCCCCGTATTGGTCGCGTAGGCGAGCTGGAAAAAACCGTCTATCACAGGCACTGGCACAGCACCGCGCAACACCTGCGTGGCGACGGTTTTTGAAGCCATGTCAGTGGCTAGCCATGCTGCCGCCAAAAACCAAAAATATAACTTGGGTTTCAATGGAGAACCTTTTCTGGTGGGATGTGTCCCGTCAAAGTGCGTTTTTTACAGAACGCACGGCATCAAGGCAGCGCGGACATACCTCTGCGTGTTCGGCATCACCGCAAAACTCTGAAACAATCTTCCAGCAGCGGACGCATTTTTTACCGATTGCAGGGGCGGCAGAAACTGTCTTGCCTGGCCTGAAGGAAACCGAGGAAACATTAAACACCTCGGCCAGCAACGCAGAATCGCGTTCGGCAGTGACCTCTTCTCCAATGACCACAGACGCATCAAGACTGCGCCCTATTTTTTTCTCGCGCCGCAGCGTTTCCAGTTCCGTGTTGGCCAAGTCGCGAGCCTCCATGATTGACTTCCAGAGCGCGGCAAACTGTTCATTGCCTGGGTCGGCCACAGGCGAAAAAATCTGCATGTGGACGGAATCTTTGTGCCCAATAGCCCACCATGCCTCTTCAGCAGTGAACGGCACTATCGGTGCAAGGAGTTTGCAGAGACCTTCCAGAATGATTTTCATGGCCGTCTGTGCAGATCTGCGCTTGGCGGAACCAACGGCATCGCAGTACATCCTATCCTTTAGCACATCCACATAAAACGAGGAAAGATCAACCGCGCAAAACTTATTGATGGCATGATATACTTGGTGGAACTCGTAGGTCTTGTAAGCCTGCAAACACTGTGCGGAAGTGGCTGCAAAACGGTGCATCGCGAACATGTCAGGCGGGGTGAAATCTTCTTGCCGCACGGCATCGCTCTCCTTGAAATCGTTCAGGTTTCCCAGCAGGATGCGGAGCGTGTTGCGCACGGCTCTGTAAGTGTCGCGAACATGGCTAAAAATCTCTTCTGAGAAAGGAACATCGTCCCTGAAATCTTGGCTCGCCACCCATAGGCGCAAGATGTCCGCGCCCTCTTTGTTCACGAAATGCATCAGGTCTGTAGGCTTCTGGTAGGCGTTGGATTTGGAAAGTTTTTTCCCGTCGAGATCTACCACGAAACCGTTTGTCAGCACCTCTCGATAAGGTGCCTCTCCAGTCATGGCCACGCTGGTGAGCAATGAAGACTGGAACCAGCCCCGGTGCTGGTCGCTCCCTTCGAGGTAAAGGTCTGCGGGGAAACTCAGCCTGCGGCGCACCACTGCGGCGTGGCTCGTGCCCGAATCAATCCAGACATCAAGCGTGTCGAGCCCTTTTTGCAGACCAGATGGCAGCCCAAGCTTGGCGGCCAAGACATCGTCGGGCAGCGAATACCAAACATTGGAACCTTCGCTTTCAACAATGTCGGCAAACTTGCACACAAGTTCAGCCGTCATCAGCGGCTTGCCTTGCTCATCGTAAAAAACAGGGATGGGCACGCCCCAGTAACGCTGGCGAGAAATGCACCAGTCAGGTCGGGTCTCCACCGCGCCACGGATGCGGTTTTTTCCCCATGACGGCACCCAGTTCACGCGGTCAATCGCCTCCAGTGCCTCGCGGCGGAAAGATTCCACGCGGATAAACCACTGTTTCACGGCGCGGAAAATGATCGGCGTTTTGGAGCGCCAGCAATGCGGGTAGCTGTGCTGGAGTGCCTCCTCAGCCACCAGCAGACCGCAATCTTTCAAAATCTGGACGATCACCGGGTTGGCATCAAAAACATATTTGCCCACGACTGATGGCGTCATGCAGGCTTCGGTCAGACAACCGTTTTCATCCACTGGCGACAGCACTTCGAGTCCTGCCTTCATCCCAGCTTGGTAGTCGTCTGGGCCATGTCCTGGCGCGATGTGAACTAGGCCAGTGCCTGAATCGTCAGTCACAAAATCAGCCGCCAACAGCTTGCCAGTGCGCCCGATGAACGGGTGCTGGTAAACGATAGGAAGCAGGTCTTCGCCCGTCACTTCGCAAAGCACGGAGAGCGGCTGGTTCGCCGTCTTTTGCACGGCTTCGAGCAAGGCTGCTGCCAAAATCCAAACTTCTTCGCCACATGATGCGAGCACATATTTCATGTTAGCGCGAACGGCTATGGCCAAGTTTGCGGGGAGCGTCCACGGCGTGGTAGTCCAGACGATTAAGTGCGTTTTTTTTCCGTGTGTCGGACATGATGCTGGAACGCCTGAGACAACGGGAAACTTCACATAGATAGAACTGTCCGTGCGATCCAGATATTCTATCTCGGCCTCCGCAAGAGCCGTTTGGCAACCAACGCTCCACCTGACGGGACGCTGCCCTTCTTCGACCATCCCTTTTTCCACTAAGCACGCGAACGAGCGCAAAATATCGGCCTCGTACGCGGGAGACATCGTGAGGTAAGGGTTGCCCCAGTCCCCGAACACGCCGAGTCGCTGGAACTGCTCGCTCTGTATGCCAACATATTTTTTTGCGTAAGCTGCAGATTTTTCCCGGATTTTGGCAGCGTCCTTGTGCGACGCAGATCCGCCCATCTGCTCCTTTACGACTTTGTGCTCAATGGGGAGCCCGTGACAATCCCAGCCAGGGATGAAAGGGACGCAAAAACCAGCCATATTTTTTGATTTGAGAACAATGTCCTTGAGCGTCATGTTCAAGGCGTGCCCCATGTGCGCGTCGCCGTTAGCGAACGGCGGCCCATCGTGCAGTATGAAAACAGGAGCGTCCTTGCGGCTCTCCATCAGCCGCTCGTAAAGGTTGCTCTCTCTCCACTCTTTCAATATGAGCGGCTCCCGCTTGGGCAACTCGGCACGCATCGGGAAACCCGTTTTCGGCAAATTCAAACTCTCTTTGTAATCCATAACCTTCATTCCATAGTGAGAACGCCAGCCGACAGCAGGCAGGCGCACTCGAAAAAATGCGCCTCTTTATGGGGAGTTTAAGAGGAAATTCAAGTGGAATATGACAACAAAAAATTGCTGCTCAGGTGTGATCCTATTTCACTTTTATTACTTGAGAGTCCAAGTTCTCAGGTCAAATTATTTTCTCTGGCAGTTATAGATTCTGGGCTTCAGTAACCAGATGCTGCTTCTCTGTTGCCAGATTCCACGGCACATTCCCAAATTTTGCGGCGTTATGCTACCCCGTCAAAAGCGTAAATTGACTGGTTTTTCAAAATAGATTTGCACGCCTTGGCTAGATCATGCAGGTGAGGGAGGCAGCCAGCTTTTTCCGTAGCTGTTTCCAAGTTATGTAGTCCGGCGGGGATATGTTTTAAAAAATCCGTTTTCCCCTTGTGGAGACCCAAGAAGCCATACGCGCCGAGAGCCTGCATCAGGCGTTGCGCCGCCGCCGCGTGGAAAAGCGTGGCGAAATATTCCCAGTCTTGTGCCGAACCACCGAACTCCCAATAATACCGGAGCAACTCAATCCGCTCCTCATCTCCAAACGGGACATAAGGGTCATAGAGCAACGAACCAAGATCGTAAAAAAGTGTCCCGTGACGCATCCCTTGAAAATCTATCAGGAACGCCCGCCCACCGTTGAGCAAGATGTTTTGCGACTGGAAATCGCGGTGGACAAAACAGGTTGGTTGCGTGCAGAGCATGCGTGCCAACTCTTCTATCTCAAAATCCAAATCGGTTTTTTGTCCCGCTGAAAATTCGAAGTGACAAACTTCGTGGACAAAGCGTTCGAAAAAATAATTCCGTTCCCACGCATAGAGTTTATCATCGAAACTCGGCATGAGCCGTAACTGTTTCGCGTCTGACGAGTCAGTGGAGAGCCCGTGCAAAACCCTGACTGTTTTCAGTGCTTCGCGGTATAACAATGCCCTTTTTTCCCAAGGATCATTCTTGGATGCGTGCAGGTCTTCCTCGCCCATATCCTCCATCCAGATCAGCCTATATTCTGGGTCATGGAAAATGATTTTGGGGACGGAAACTCCCTGCGCGTCAAGATACCTAGCGATTTCTAAAAAGTATCCGTTTTCTTCCTTTTCCAATGAGTAGCGCATTAAAATGCAACTATTGCCAACGGGAAGCAGACACCTGAAAAAGGAGCGATCCGAACCGCCTTTTATGATCGGGGTCAAGGAGATGGGCGCAGTTTCTGGCAGCCCCATCCGCGCCTTGGTCTGCCCAGCCAAAAACAAAAGGAGATCGCCCTGCATGATCGTCAACGATTATGTTTTTTAAAACCTCCACCGCTGTTTTTCAGCGGCGGGGGCATATCGGCCAGCACCCACCCCAGCTACCGTCTTGCTGGGGATGGGGCGGCAAGCATTTATTCGCCTACTTGGAATCTGACGAAGCGGCGGATAACAATGTTTTCGCCGAGTTCTTGAATTCTGGCGGTCAGCAAATCCTTTATCGTCTGGTCAGGGTTGCGAACGAAAGCCTGTTCCAAAAGGCAGGCCGTGGTGAAGTATTTATCGAGTTTGCCCTCGACAATTTTCTCCATCACTTCCTTCGGCTTTTTGGCATTCTTGGGGTCGTTGGCAAGCTGGCCGAGCGTAATTTCGCGCTCTTTAGTTTTGGTTTCCTCTGGCACATCGTCCTTGGAAACGAATATTGGGTTGGCCGCAGCGATCTGC
The DNA here is from genome assembly GCA_020049135.1 of bacterium. Classification (GTDB taxonomy): domain Bacteria; phylum Verrucomicrobiota; class Verrucomicrobiia; order JADLBR01; family JAIBCM01; genus JAIFLJ01. The sequence goes on from JAIFLJ010000199.1 coordinate 13,792, forward strand.
AGCGTCACATCCTTCACGAAGTCCTTGAATTTGTCGTTCTTGGCAACGAAATCCGTTTCGCAGTTGATCTCAACGAGCACGCCGACCTTGCCGCCCAGATGGATGTAGGAGGCGACGACGCCATCCTTGGCTTCGCGCCCAGATTTTTTCATGGCCGTGGCCGCGCCTCTTTTGCGCAGCACCTCAACGGCTTTATCGAAATCCCCAGCAGCTTCAGCTAAGGCTTTTTTGCAGTCCATCATTCCCGCATTAGTCTGGTCGCGGAGTTTTTTCACCATGTCAGCAGAAATATCCATAATTAATCCTTTCTAATTTGCGATCCAGATTTTAGGCGGCACCAACATCCGCCTGTTTGGCGGTTTCGGGCTGCACAGAGGCCATCGCGTCAACGAGTGCTTCCACGATAATCTTTATTGAACGGATGGCGTCGTCATTGCCAACGATCGGATATTCCACCTTCAGTGGATCCGCGTTGGTGTCCACGATCGCTATCACGGGGATGTGGAGGCGCTTGGCTTCGGCCAGTGCATTCGTCTCGCGCTGGATGTCCACAATCACGACTGCGCCTGGAATTTTTTCCAGCTTACGCATGCCCGAAAGGTTGCGCATCAGCTTGGCCTTTTCGCGGCGCAGCACGGAGGCTTCTTTGCGGGGGTATTTTAGGATTTCGCCAGTCTTTTCGAGGTTCTCAATCATGTCGAGACGCTTCACGCTTTTGCGAATAGTCTGGAGATTGGTGAGGGCACCACCGAGCCAGCGGTCGCTGACATATGGGGCATTGATGCGCTCGCAAGCGTCTTTGACAGCTTGCTGGGCGGGTTTTTTGCAGCCCACGAAAAGGACAGGCTCTTTGCGCTTGGCAACGGCTTTCAGGAATTCGCCCGCCTCTTTGAGCTGGCGCTGCGTGTGCTCCAAGTCAATAAGGTGGATGCCATTCCTCGCATCGTAAATGAAGGGTTTCATTTTGGGGTTCCAGCGCTGGGTGCGATGGCCGAAGTGGACTCCAGCTTCAAACAGTTCTTTGACGGTGACCGCCATAGTTTTATTCTCTCTCGTTTATGATCCTAGGTCTGGCATTAGCCTTCGCTGGACTTCCGTTTCTACGGAATAAGTTTTTGTTTCGTTATCCCGTTTCCAGGATGTTGGTTTTCTTCCGCCGCCACTAGGTGGCGAAAGGGAGGACAAGCTATGGAAGCGGCGGCAGATTGCAAGAAGAAAAAAAGAGACTTTTTTAAGCGCACGAATCCTTAGTGCCGCCTTTCGCCATGCTCAAAGTTCCACTTGGTGCTTGTGGGGAGTGACCACTTCATCTATTTTAGGTGCGTGTGCAAGTGATACGCTAGGTTGTAAAGAGATGGAAAAAAATTGTTTGGATTGCGGCAAGGATACACAACATACTAGACGAGTGCGTGTGGGTATATACGCGTACCGTTGCATGGGTTGCCATACAAAGCGGCGGCGCAATAAACAGTTTTTGCACTTTGCCCAGCAGTGGGGTTGGATTTTTGGACTGGTTTTTTTCGGGTGTATAATGGCTATCTGGCTCAGTACCAACTACCATGTCATCTTTTCTCGTCGCTGAAAACTGGCCCGACATGCCATCGCTTATTCCAATGAGCCTGAAAGTTGATTGGGCGCATCTGCGATTCATAGACCACTCTTTGCTGGAGGAGCCAGAGCCAAGGGGCAGGCGACAAGGGGAGGGAGAGTGTGGTGCGGGCATCCTTGCCTGCCTCTTCATATTTCTGCGGAGAGAAGTCGTTACGGAAGAGACGGGCTGGAAGCCCGCCCTCCGTTTTAGTCCCTTACCGTTTAAATCCTACGCAAAATGAGCGAGATTTTCAGGTCAGAGCAGGTTGAAGTTCTGGGAGGATGATCCATTGGTG
>JAIFLJ010000179.1 GCA_020049135.1 bacterium
CCTCCACTTTATTGCACAGAGACTTCAGGATGTCTGATGCTGGTTTTAAAATGTCCTTATCGAGAAGAAAGAGATTCACCTCACCCACTTTTAATCACACCCAGCATTGAAAGAGAGATAAAAATTTTCTGTCCAAGTCATCCGTTCGCTGTAAAAAGCATTCATGCTTCGCACGCTGCGCGTCAAAAATTTCGCCTTGGTCGAGGAGATGGTCTGGGAGCTAGAACCTGGGTTCACGGTTATTACCGGTGAAACTGGCGCAGGGAAATCAATTGTCATAGGCGCGCTCGGCCTGCTCCTCGGGGATCGCGCTGATAAAACCCTCATCCGCCAAGGGGCAGACTCGTGCGTGATCGAGGGAGAGTGGTGTCTGGATCACTCCCCGGTATCAGCCGAAATAGCCGCGCTGCTCGAAGAGTCTGGCACCGAGCCGTGCGAAGAAGGGATATTGCGGCTGAAGCGTTCTTTTTCCATTGCGGGACAAAGCAAACAGTTCGTCAATGGCTCTCCCTCATCGCTTGGCCTGCTCAAAAAAGTAGGGGATGGCTTGGCGGATTTTCATGGGCCGCACGACCACCAGTCACTCCTCTCCACGGAGACGCAGCTCGATTTACTGGACAGGTTCGGCGGACTCGATGCGCCTGTAGCATCCACCGCTGCCGCGTGGAAAATATGGAGGGCGACAGAAAAAGAATTGCGCCTCCTTGAAACAGAGACTAAAGCGACTGGCCAAGAGATTGAAATGCTCGCGTTCCAAGTTAGCGAAATAGAAAACGCTGGGCTCCAACTTGGCGAGGATGCCGCGCTTTCGCAGCAGATGGATGTGGCGCACCACGCAAAGCGGCTTTTGGAGTTGTGCAGCCAATTGCAGGCGTGGATGGAAGACGGCGAGGACAGCCTGCTGGATCGTCTTGGGCGCATGGAGCGGGCTTTAGGAGAACTGTCGCAACTGGACGCAAGGGGTGCTTCATTCCAAAATCTCCTAGGTGATGCACATGCGTCGCTGCAAGAGCTTTCGCGCGAACTATCGCATTATGCCGACGGCCTAGACATGGATCCGGCACAGGCCGCACGCACAGAAGAGCGCTACAATTTGATCCAGTCCCTCAAAAAGAAATACGGCTCGTCGCTGGAGGATGTCATCGCCCGCTGCGAAGAAGGTCGCTCAAGGTTGAACCGTCTTTCTTGCCGAGACGAGGAACTCTCTGCGGCGGCCAAAAAAGCTGTGGAGGCCGAGAAAGAGTTTGGGCGGCAATCGGAGCTTTTGCGTGCAGGCAGGAGAAAAGCGTGCGAGAAACTTGGCAAAGCCGTGACGGCGCAGTTGCAGGAACTCGGTTTCTCCAAAGCGCGTTTTGCGGTTCAACTCACGGCACGCACGGAGCCTTGCCAATCTGGGGCAGATTCGGCGGAGTTCGTTTTTTCTCCAAATGTCGGGGAGGGCGAACGCCCGTTGCGTGCGATCGCGTCTAGCGGCGAAATGGCGCGTGTCATGCTGGCCATAAAAACAGCTTTGGCCAAGCAGGATCGCGTGCCTCTGCTTGTTTTCGATGAGGTGGACGCGAATATCGGCGGCGAGATCGGGTCTAAAGTCGGTGCAAAGCTATTAGAGCTTGGCGCGAGCCACCAAGTCATTTGCATAACGCACCTGCCGCAGGTAGCGGCTCTTGGCGGAGCACATTTCGTAGCGAAGAAAAGCACGCGTCAGCAACGGACTTTCACCGAGTTCGCATCCCTCTCTCCGAAAGATCGGGTGGAAGAGATTGCGCGTATGCTGGGCGGCGCGACCGATGCTTCGCGCGGGCTCGCAAAAACAATGTTGGGAAAGACCCGTCAATCGCAGTGATCCGCTGTCGCAGGGCGCATCTGCGATTCATAGACCACTCTCTGCTGGAGGAGCCAAAGACAAGGGGCAAGCGACAAGGGGAGGGAGAGTGTGGTGCGGGCATCCTTGCCTGCTCTTCATATTTCGGCGGCGAGAAGCTGTTACGGAAGATGCTGGCTGGAAGCCCGCCCTCCGCTTTAGTTCCTTACCGCTCAAATCCTGCGCATTATGCGCAACACTTTTTCTGCGTCATCATAACAAATTATTAACAAGCTCGTTGCACCTCTGAATTTAAAATCGGACTTTAACAAATTTGGTATTTCTCCCACCGTAGGCGCGATGCCCATGCCCAGTTCTCACGCTTCGCGGTTCTTCCTTTTCTCTCTTTCTTGCCCCTTCCTCCCTTGGCACTGGCTTCACCAGATTAGGTCTATCGAACCCCTCCCATGCGAGTGCTCGACGACCAATGGACAGCCACCCAGCGGGTCTCTGGAAGGATGAATTTTTTTATCATGACACAATCCGGCTCCACGCCGAACCGCAAGCGGATTTCCTGCACGATTTCTGCGCATAGCGTTTCCAAAAGCTTTCTCTCACCAGCCTTCGCACATGCGCGGAGAGCTTCCGCCACGGCGGCGTAATCTACCGTATCGCACAAATCGTCCCCCTTAGGGTCTGGCACAGGAAAACTGACCGAGACTAGCAGCCGCTGAAATTCTCTCCGCTCCTCTTCGAAAGCACCTATACGCGCCATGATTTCCAAATCGCAAATTTCCACCGTAAACATACGCCCATGTTCCAGTAAGAAACGCGAAAAAAAAGTTTTTTCTCGCCGAGAAATTTTTTAGTCTGAGACCCGTCAACGCTCGCCGTTCAGAGCCGCCCACGCCTTTTTCCACTCTCCTTGGCCGATTAAAATATCAGCTTCCCAAACTGTGATATGCTGCGGGAAATTCGGGATTTGTTTGATGCGGCCTATTGTTTTCAGCGCCCCAGTCTCATTTTTCAGTCTGATCTGTGCGTGCAGAAGCCGGAGCCCCTTGTAAAGGTCTTGTGGTGACTGGTTGAACTGCCATTCCATAGACGAAACGGACGCGTCAACGACATCATCAGGAAGGCGCGGCGGACGGAGTCCAGCTCTCACCAGACGGACGGCTCTTTCAAAATTTCCTTGCGCCGCCTCGTGCGCGGCCAGATGCCCAGCACCGGACGCTTGCCAGGCGGGATTTTCCAGCAGTGCCCCGACCAGCTCATCCCGATCCCCTTTTGCAGACCAATGTGCAAAAATTCGGCTTTTTTCAGGATCACTAAATTTTTCCAGCTTTGGGTCTTGTCTCAGCACAGCTCCAAAAAGCATGTCCCATTCTTCTGAAGTCGCATTTTCTAGGCACAACACCATCAGATTCGGGCGATTCTCGGCGAGGCGTGGAAGAAGTTTTTTCAACTTAGGCCAATTCAGCATTTCTTTAAATATCGCCTCTGGGCTTTCTCCAGGAAGCTGCGTGTGCGTGGACTGTTTCCACGAGCCAGGTATGTTAAACATCTCGTTCCACGCAGCAAGTGCCCGATCCGCTTCGCCCGCCCGCCACCAGAAAAACCCTTCGTTCCATCCCAGTTCAACAAGGTTTGGCTGCAAAAAACGGACTCGAGCAAAATCGCGTGCAGCATTCGCATGTTCCCGTTTTTCGCCCACCCGCAAAGCCGCTCGCTGGTAGTAGAGCTGCCATCGCAACGGAGTTATTTCCAATCCGCTATCCAGAGATTTTTCTAGCAGTGCTCTGTCACCTGTGGCCTGCGCCCTTTCAGCATCTCGGTCTGCCTGCTCCCACTGCACACGCGCTTCGGCCACGCCAAAGCCGCCCCAAAACATAACGCCTACAATACCCACCAATAGCGCAAAAAAAAGCGATGCGATTTTTTGCGCGGAAAAGAGCCTGCTTCCAGACGGAACAGGTTCTGGCAACGCGATCCAAAGCATGAACATAGCAGGCAGCAGCGACCCCATGCGGTGGCCGGAGACATCCGCGAAACCGTGCAGTAAAAAAAACACCGCCCCCACAAACGCCGCCGAACGAATCGAAAAATATCGGTCGTGCCTTATCGGGCAAGCCCTAGCCAAAAGAAGAACAACACCAGCTAGGCAGGCCAGCCCCCCTGGCAACCCAGCCTCGGCAGTCAGCCAGAGCCAATCGTTTTCGGGGTGTATCACGCGGCTCTGCGAAACGCTCTCTTCCCTGTAATGCGGGAAAACATATTCGAAGTTGCCAAGCCCCGCACCAGGCCATGGCGAGTCTTGTATCATGGCCCATGTGTCCCGCGCCACTTTCCAGCGAAAATCATCGGTAAACTCTGCCCCGCCACCGTTTTGGAAACGCTTGAGCGTCTCACCGCCAAAAAGAAAAAAGAGGCTCCCCATCATCAAAACAAGCGCAGCCGCAACCCCAAGTCGCCGTGCGCTTTTGGAGTGGAATGAAACCCACGCTACCCAGACTAAAGCTCCAACGAAAAAAAGAAGCAGACCAGCCCTCGAAAAATTTAACACCAGCGCAGCCACGATCGGCAGCATGGCGACCAGATGGAAATAACCGATTTTTCGCCCAGCACGGAAACCAGTATAAAGAGATGCGAGATTCAATATGGCAGCCAGTGCCAGAACATTTGAAAAATGATTCCTGTTTGGAAAAACGCCTAGGCCGCCTTTGCCAGACCAAAACGGCATTTGAAATGGGGCGAAGTGCCGCACGATAGCCGCGGCAGCCAATGCCGCCACGACAAAACAGTAAGCGCGTGCAGCCCACTCGCGATATTTGTCTCCAGCAGGCGCGGCGATGAGATGGCACAACCAGAACAAACCCGCCAACAATAGCGCGGCCTGCTCCAGCGAACAGGCAGACTGCGGAGTCAAAAACGGTTTCAAATCCATCCCGTAATCGCGAACGAGTGCCGCACGCCAGCCCCATTCGCCGAATGTGTCAGCAGGTGCAAATGAGGCCGCGACAGATATGCCTAACACGAGCGCAGCCAAAATTTCTGGCCACCTCAAAGAATCGGACGGAAGACGCAAAAACATCACCGCCGCGCAAACCGAAAGCAAAATGCCTTGCTCTTCTGGCCTAGTCGCGCCACCCAGCCAAATGCCGAGGCACGAAGCCAAAATAACGCCCGTTGCCCCAGCCTTTGAAATATTTTCTCTCAGAATCATCGTGCTTTGTGATTGCGTTTCCTGTGTTTCTACTATCATGCTTGCTTATGGTTGTCCAGCGTGCGCAAGGCCTCTTTCGTATCCTGTTTCTGGGCCAGCTCGTGCTGGCTTCCAGCACATTCTGGCTTTGGGCCTACCTGACAGTCTTCACTAGGGCGGATTTTTCAGATGAATTATTTTCAAATTATGTAACATATTGCGCCATCATCTGGCTGGGGCTTACCATAGAAGTCTCAATGCGCAAAAATAAAATACACCACATGGTGACACCGCACTTGGTGGAAAAAGAGCGCCTTTCCCGCAGGCAAACTTTTTTTGTCGGCATCGTCCTGCTTTTGTTCGTCGTGGCCACTAAGGACAAGTCCATCTCCCGCGTCTTCCTATTTAGTTACCTGCCAATCCTCTACCTGACACTGATATGCACACACTATTTCGTCCCTCTTCCGCTCAGCCGAATAATTTTTGGCGGGCTCAGGACTGAAAACGCCATACTGGTCGGCTCTGGCTTCCGACTGCCGAGTATTATCCGCTGGCTGAAAGAAAAAAAATCGCTCGGCATCAAGTGCCTAGGCTGGCTCGGCAACGAGGATAAACTTCAATTTATCGAAGGCATACCGCTTCTCGGGACGCCTGATGATTTGGAACAAGTAATTCAAAAGATGAACATCAACATGGTCTTGCTCATGGGAACATCGTCCTATGAGGATAGGTTGCCTTCACTACCAGCCATGTGCGAAAAGCACGGCGCAAGGCTGCTGATCGTAAGCGACTTGGCCGACAAATTAAGGCATCCACTGGTTTATTTCGATGACGGTGGGCATCACTTCATCGGCCTGAGAGAAGAGCCTCTGGAAAACCCTTGGAACCGCCTCTGCAAACGGTTTTTTGATTTCTTTTTCAGTTTTTTTGTCACGGTCACGGTTCTGCCTTGGATGTGCGCCATCGTCTGGCTGCTGCACCGCTGGCAGTCGCCCGGCCCGCTTTTTTTCATACAGACACGAGCTGGACTGCAAAACTACCAGTTTCCCATGATCAAGTTTCGCACGATGCACATTGTTGACGCAGAGGAGCCATTTTCAGCATCGAAATCTCGCCTATTTCCGGCTGGTGCCATACTTCGCCGTTTCAGCCTAGACGAGCTGCCGCAATTCTGGAATGTCCTGCGCGGTGACATGAGCGTGGTCGGCCCGCGTCCGCACCACATAGAAGACAACGAAGAATTCGCACAGGTGCTCCACAGCTACCATGTTCGCAACTTCGTGAAACCAGGCGTCACGGGTCTCGCTCAAGTCAGAGGTTTTCGGGGATTGGCAAGGAAACGGGAAGATGTCATATCCCGCGTAGAAACTGACATTTTCTACATTGAAAACTGGTCGTTCACACTAGATGTAATGATCATTTCAAAAACTGTCTGGCAAATGGTTCGTCCTCCCAAAACAGCGTTCTGACAAAGGAACACCATGCCATCGGTCCACATAAAAACATACGGTTGCCAGATGAATGAGCGCGACTCGGAGCAGGTCGCCAAGATGCTGGCAGACCGTGGCTATGAGTTGACGGACGACGAAGACGCAGCCGATGTGGTGCTGCTGAACACTTGCAGCGTGCGGGATCAGGCCGAACAAAAAGCCATTGGCAAAATGGGCCACCTCAGGAGCCGCGCACAAAAACAGGGGCGCAACAAAATTTTCGGATTTCTCGGTTGCATGGCGCAGAACAGAGGGCGCGAGCTGCTGGACAAGCTACCCGATGTTGACCTAGTCGTGGGCACGCAACGCTTCCACGCTGTGGCAGGCCATGTGGAGGAGTTGCTCTCTGGCCACGGTGGAAAACGCATCTTGGATATAGACCATGCAGAAGGGTCTCAATCGGCTATACGGGATCACCGCCTCCGACCTGGCCAAGTCACGGCGTTCGTTTCGATAATGCAAGGCTGCGACATGTTTTGCTCCTTCTGCATAGTCCCACACTCGCGCGGGCGAGAGAGAAGTCGCCCCATTCATGAGATCGTGGACGAAATAAAAAAGCTCGTGGACAACGGCGTGCGCGAAGTCACGCTGCTTGGGCAAATAGTGAACCTTTACGGACGTCACGAGTTCCCTACTGCCAACGGGCTCAGCCCGTTCGTCCAGCTACTCCATGCGGTTCACGCTGTTGAAGGGCTGGAACGAATCCGTTTCACTTCACCGCATCCCACAGGGCTAAAAAGCGACCTCGCAAACGCATTCTGCGACCTGCCCAAGCTCTGCGAGCACATGCACCTACCCGCGCAGTCTGGCAGCAACAAGATTTTGCGGGCGATGCACCGCTCATACACGAGAGAAATCTACCTGAATAAAGTCGCCGCCCTGCGCACGGCCTGCCCCTCTATGGCTATAACGACCGATCTCATAGTCGGATTTCCAGGAGAAACAGAAGACGATTTTAAAGAGACCTGCTCGCTTGTCAAAGAGGCGGTTTTCGACAACTCATTTATATTCCGCTACTCCGAACGCAAAGGGACACCAGCGGCGAATCTCCCCGGACAACTCCCCGAAGCCACTCGCGAAGAACGAAACAAGATATTGCTAGAATTGCAGAATGAAATCACAACTGGGCTGCACGAGAAGTGCGTTGGGACACTGCAAGAAGTCCTCGTGGAAGGCGAAAGCAAAACGAATGATGAGCGCTTTTACGGACGCACGCGACAAAACAAAATAGTCGTCTTCGGACGGGACGAAAAACTAAGGGGACGCGCTGTCCCAATAAAAATCATCAGGAGCACGGGCTTTACGCTTTACGGCGAAGCGGTGCATGATGCTACAACAGAAGCAGACAAACTATGACCTACTCTATTTCACTCTCAAATGTGGCCTTGGCCATCGGCCTGATCGGCCTGCTGACACACATCGCAATACTTTTTTTTGAGCCCGCTCAGGTAAGGCGTTTTTTAATGTCGCTCCCGCGCCACAAACAGGCTGGCATCGGGCTGATGGTGCTGGCGGATATTTGGATGACGATCCTCCTCCAATCCGTGGATCTCGGTGAATTTTCTGACATGCGCATGACACTGATCCTTTGCACGAACGCGCTATTTATTCTTACCATCATCTTTCTGCCAGATTTTCTTTTTGCACGAGCCATGGGCATAATTCTCCTTTTGGGCACGGAAGTTCTTCTGAGTGCTGCTTTTCTTGTAGAACATCCAGCCAAACACATAATCACAGTTCTTGCTTACGCTTGGGCGATAGTCGGCATGTTTTTTGTCGCATCCCCATACCTTTTGCGCGACATAATCGAATGGGGCACGCGCACAGACTTGCGCCTGCGTGCAGGGGCGGTGGCCAAACTGACCTTCAGCGTGGTGTTGGTAGCACTAGGTATCTGGGTTTTTTAGCTTCATCACAAAAGATTGGTATAGCCCTCAGATATCCTGAAGTCTCTGGGTAAGAAGGTGGGGGATAAGGAAAAGGGATGGAGAGTGTGGTGCAGGCATCCTTGCCTGCCTCTTCAGATTTCTGCGGGTGAGAGGTCGTTACGGAAGAGACGGGCTGGAAGCCCGCCCTCCGTTTTAGGAGCTTCGCTCCCGTCAGAATAGATCACCTCTTTTCCACTGAGGACATGATGTCTGATGAGTGTGGCACAGGCATTTCTGCCTGTGCCTTTCGTTTTCATGCTTCGCGCTGGTGTCTGGTCAAGAGCATCCTAGGCTAGAGCCGCAATTGAGGCATGTGGCGCATGTGCCAGTGTGTTTGATTTTGCTGCTCCCGCATTCTGGGCAGACCATGCCGTCGCGGAATACGACTGATAGAGGGTGGTCTTTTCCTGATTGGAGGCTGCTGATCAGTCCTTTGTTTAGAGATGGGAGCGTGGCGGCTCCATTTATGGCCACGAATGTTGGCGGATGCTCGTAGCCTGCTGGCAGATCGGGCATTGGAAGTTCTGGCTGGTGGCGATTCGGGTTATTGCTTTCGCGGTAGCCAGGTATGAATTGTATACCGAGCCAGCGGAATATGTAATCCACGATGGATTTGGCGTGCCCGATGTCTTCGTTTTTCGTGAAACCGCTGGGTTCGAATCTCGCATGGGCAAACTTTTTGACCATGGCTTCGATGGGAACTCCGTATTGGAGTGCCAGCGAGACTAGCGTGCCTATGGTGTCCATGAGCCCGCCGATGGTGGAGCCTTCTTTTGCCATGACGATGAAAAGTTCGCCAGGCTGTTTGTCATCAAAGAGACCCACGGTCAAATAACCTTCGTGTCCAGCTATGTCGAACTTGTGGGTGAGAGACCAGCGCGTGTCGCTCATCCGCCTGCGGGCGGGGATGGGTTCGGGGGGCGGGAGCGGAGCGGTGACTTGGATGGCTATGAACGGCTGCTCTGCTTTTTCCTCTTTCTTACCATCTTTTTCATCCTGTTTGGATGTGTTGAGAGGGGCGGAGCGTTTGGAGCCGTCGCGGTATATGGCAACGGCTTTCAGACCTAGTTTCCACGCTTCGACATAGGCGTTGAATATCTCATCAATTGTCGCGCTGTTCGGCATATTGATGGTTTTGGAGATAGCTCCTGAAATAAAGGGTTGAGCTGCTGCCATCATTTTGATGTGAGCCATGTAGTGGAGCGAGCGACTTCCTTTGGCTGGCTTGAATGCGCAGTCGAACACTGTGAGGTGCTCGGGCTTCAGTCCGCTCATTTCTGTGTGTCCATCCACTTCTACATCTTCGATGGTGTCGTGCTTGCTTATGTGCGCCACTATCTTGGATATTTCGTCTGGCATGTAGCCGAGGGTTTTTAGGGCGGCTGGCACGGTCTGGTTGACGATTTTGAGCGTGCCGCCTCCAGCTAGGAGCTTGTATTTTACTAGGGCGATGTCTGGCTCGATGCCAGTGGTGTCGCAATCCATCAAAAACCCGATGGTGCCTGTAGGGGCGAGCACAGTGACCTGCGCGTTGCGGTAGCCGTTGCGTTTGCCGGATTCGAGAGCTGTATCCCAACATTCGTGGGCATTTTTCAAAAGGTATTCGGGACATGTGGAATCTATCTTGTCCACCTGCTCGCGGTGCAGCCTGACCACCTGCTCCATCGAGGAGACATTGCTGTGAGATTGCGGTTTTGAAATGCTAGGTGAGCGGGCATCGAGATAGGACGGAAACGGCCCTAGTGCGCGGGAGAGTTCCGTGCTGACGGTGTATGCTTGGCCAGTCATTATTGATGTGATGGCACCAGCCAGCCCGCGTCCTTCGTTGGAGTTGTAGCTCACGCCGTAGCTCATGAGCAGCGAACCCAAGTTGGCGTAGCCAAGACCGAGGGTTCTGAAGGAGTGTGAGTTTTCGGAGATGAGTGCGGTGGGGTAGCTGGCGTTATCAACCAAGATGTCTTGGGCGATGATGAATATGCGGACGGCTGCCTTGAATCGGGTCACATCAAAAGAACCATCGGCTCGTTTGAATTTAATGAGGTTGAGAGAGGCCAAGTTGCAGGCCGTGTCATTCAGGAACAGGTATTCGGAGCAAGGATTGGTGGAGTGCTGGCGGTCGGTTCCTTTGCAGGTGTGCCACTTGTGTATGGTGTCGTCGAACTGCATACCAGGGTCGCCGCAGACATGTGTCCCTTCCGCTATTTTTTTCAGGACGGAGCGGGCGTCTTTCTTTTCGCAGGGCTTCCCTTCTTTGACCGTTTTAGTCCAGAACTCTTTGCCGTCCAGCGCGGACTGCATGAACTCGTCTGTAGCGCGGACGGAGAGGTTTTCGTTCTGGTACATCACCGAGCCGTAAGCTTCTCCGTTGTAGTTTCCGCTATACCCTTGCTCAATCAAAGCCCACGCCTTTTTTTCTTCCTTGAGCTTGGCTTCCACAAACTCCTCGATGTCCGGATGCCAATCCTTGAGGGTATTCATTTTGGCAGCGCGGCGTGTTTTGCCGCCAGACTTCACCACATTTGCGATCTGGTCGTAAACTTTGAGGAAAGAGAGCGGGCCGCTTGGCCGTCCGCCACCGCTCAACTTTTCGCGAGTGGAACGGATTGTGGAGAGGTCAGAACCCGTTCCAGAACCAAATTTGAAAAGCATGGCCTCGCTCCTAGCGAGTTCCATGATGGATTCCATGTTGTCTTCCACCGACTGGATGAAGCATGCGCTGGCTTGGGGGTATTCGTACTGCGTTTTGGCGCGTTCGGCACGACCTGTTTTAGGGTTGAAAAAGAAATTGCCAGAAGCGCTGTTCGCCCCGATTTTATATTGTGTCCACAAACCGACATTGAACCAGACTGGACTGTTGAACGCGCCGAACTGGTTTACGCAAAGCCATGTGAGTTCTTTGTAGTAGGTTTCGGCGTCGCTTTCCGTGCGGAAATAGCCGTCTTTGAGGCCGCAGTCCGTGATCGTGCGTGTGACGCGGTGGACGAGCTGTTTGATGGAGTATTCGCGCCCTCCTTTTTTCACATCGTTCCCGTTGGAGGCGTCGCCGTAGAAATATTTTGAAACCGCAATTTTTGTGGCGAGCTGGCTCCATGACTTGGGCACTTCAACATTTTCTTGTTTGAAAAGAATTTTGCCGCTGTCGTCGGCGATTTCCGCCGTGCGCTTTTCCCACTCTACCTCATCGAAGGGATGTTTTTCGGGCGAAGAAAAGAAATGCTGGACGGACAAACCTTTGGAAGTGCTTTTTGAGGCTGATTTCATGCTGGTGTTTTTGGTTGTGCGCGGGTTCTTTTCGACCTGTGAATGACTCATTTCATTTTCTCCTTTAGTTCGTCCTAAATGCTTGTTCTTTGGCCTTTTAGCCTTCTTATCTGACATGCCCATTTTTGTGAATAACTTGGTTACAACTACATGCTATTGTGGTTTATGGGGTGCATGTTACTACATATAGTGTTTAAAACAATAAGATTTTACACTTAAAATCATTTTTTTAAAAGGGTTTTATCGAAAGAAAAAGCTACTTTTTTTTAAAAAAGAGGCATTTAATAAAAGACTGTTAAAAATTGGCATGAGTATCGCTAACACATGAAACCATGTTAGAATCGGTCTCATCGAGTGTGCAAAAAAAGCGTAAGTTATTGGTATTGGAAGATGATCCGCATATTCGTGGGTTAATCCGTGCTTCTTTGGAGGGCGTAGAGCTTGTTTTTGTGGGGGTGCCCACTTGCGCAGAGGCTAGGCTGGTTCTTCAAGGGCAACCGGACATTGCGGTTATTTTGAGTGATTACAGGTTGCCGGACGGCACTGGCGTGGATTTTCTGGAATATGCCAAGCTGCAATATCCCTCTGCAACTAGGATACTGATGACTGGGGCGCATTTTGAGGATCAGAACATAGTGGTAGAAGGGGTGAATAAGGGTGAGATTTTTAGGTTTTTGCCCAAGCCGTTTTCGCAGGAAGATTTGGTGAACTCCGTCCGGCAAGCTTTAGAAATCTACAACCTCCGCTCCGTGAACGCCAAGCTGCTATCCAAGCTGACGATTGACAAGGCACAGACGCCACTTTTTGGCGGGGATGCGGTTTTGGCCGTGGAAGACATCCGTGATTCTGGCGTGGGTGAGCGGCTGTTGAGTCATGCGGTTCGGGACGCTGTCCACCTCTGTTTCGAGGTTGTGCGGAGGGTGGATTTGCCGCTCTATAAACACAGCTTGCGCGTGGCGCGTCTCGGCATGGCATTGGCCGATGAGATTGGGCTGGAGCGCGAGACACGGGAAAAAATCGGCCTAGCATCCATGTTGCACGATATATCTCTTGTCGGGCTACCGGAATCTTTGAAAAACTGCCAGCGCGACCTAGAAAAAATAGAGTCGCCAGTAGAACGGCGGAAGATGGAAGAACACCCGAACACTTCAGCCGAAATGGCCAAGATATTCCCTTTTCCCGAAGTCATAGACGCCATCGCTAACCACCACGAGTACTTGGATGCGTCGGGCTACCCAAGGGGGCACGGCGGTGAAAAGATTTCTCTCTTTAACAGCATAGTCAGCGTGGCCGATTACTACGATGAGGCGGCGTCCAATGATCAAGATGCGCTCCAGAATGTTGAGACGCGGGCATCTTCATTTTTCCGCTCGGATGCCGTCCGCGCTCTGACCCGCTTGCTCAGGAAAGGTGAGTTTCAATTCCACCACGAACGGGTTTTGCTATTGGCCGAAATAGAGCCTGGTATGCGACTTTCGACGGGCATTTACACGACCACGGGGATGCTTGTTTTGAAAGAGGGGCAGGTATTAAGCGAGTCCCTCATACAAAAACTTCACCAGCACAACGAACAAAATACAATAACACAGATGATTTTTGTGGAGGCAGACAAATGAAAACGAGCAGATTCCAACCTATAATGGTAGCCGCAGCTTTAGTGCTGGCAGGATGCACGAGTGAAGTGGTTGATCACAAGGATTTTACCCGCGACATGGATTTTGTTGTCGGATCGGGTTTTGTCCCAAAATTTAACTTGGCTTCATCCGAGAAACCAAAGCAGGTGCTTCTACTTCCAGTTACAGGCACTTGCGATGACGGTTATATGCAGGCTTTTTCGGGCTACCTGAAAAGCGAGCTAATGCGCGAGGCTACGTTCCAGGTTGTTTCGCTTTCCGACACTGCATCAGGAAGGCAAGGTCTTGCCGTGACGAGGCAGGCTGCTTTTGTCGCAGCCCATGAGGCTGGCTGCGATGCCATTATGTCAGTGCGGGTGGATAATCACCGTCCCGTGCAACCCATTCGTCTGATGGTTGATACAATTATTGAAATGGTTGATTCTGGCGTGGTGCTGAGTGGCAGCAACGATTACGACACGCAAAACAAGCAGGTGGCCAATTCGGCTAGGAGTTATTATCAGACGCGGATGCAAAAGACGGCAGCTATAAATAAGAGCATGAGCATTTTAGAGAGCAATGATGCCATGTTCAAATACATGGTATCAGACACCGTGCAGGGTATAAAAAATGCGTTTTTCGTGCGTGACAAGGCGAAGGTGGAGAGCAAGAATCAAGAAGAACCCAAGCCGTCTTTCCAGACGAAGTGAGCGGCGGAATAAAGAAATAATAAAAAAACATTAAAGTTTTCGAAAAAAGAACCGAAGAACTAAGTATGAATATACAAAAAATCAGCGATTCCGGGATGGAAGCACCTTCCGTAGGAAGCGTGCAGATGAGAGGCGCTGGAGTCCAGAGACCTCCTGTGGCTCAGGCACCGTCGGATTCTGTCAGCATCTCTTCTAATGCGGCCCGCACGGCGGGTTTTGTGGAAAAAGTGAAGTCAATGCCCGAAAACCGCCCTGAAGTGGTGGATTCTTATCGGAAACAGGTGGATACAAACTATCCCCCCCCTGCATTGATCAACGGCTTCGCAAAGCTGCTGGGTTCTGGTGCCGAGTAATTTTTCAAGCGGAAGGAGTTTTTGCGGCGGTGAGAAAGTGCTGAAAAGCACTGGCTACCCGCCGTTGTGCTTTTGTAAAAACGGTTACAAATCTGACGCCAGCAGAGAAAAATGGCGGGGGCAGGATGAAAGCCGTTGAATTGCGACTCCAGCATTTTCGTTGCCACAAAGAGGCCGTTGTCCGATTCGATCGGGGTAGCAACATAATTCTCGGCCCGAACGGCTCTGGGAAAAGTTCGTTGCTTGAGGCATTCTTCTTCATTTCTAGGCTTCGTTCTTTCAGGACTTCTCAGCCACGCGAGATCGTAGGGCACGGAGAAAAGCGTTTTGCCATTCACCTGGAGACCGATGACGGCTCTTTCCGCGTGCTCTGGTCGTTGGGCGGAAAGACGCTTGAAATAAACGGGGAGCCAGTTGCACAAAATAGTGATTTTTGGGGAAGGTTCCCCTGCGTTCTTTTTTCGTCACACGACATCGCTTTAGTCCGTGGCACATCGCTTGAAAAAAACCGGTTTTTCAACGGAATTCTTTCCATGCTCGATAGGCGTAGCCTGAAGTCACTGCTGCGTTACCGAGCCATTTTGAGGCAGCGCAACGCCATGCTCGCTCGGCACGGAGCATGGGACTCCAGCCTTTTCAAAACGCTGACTCATCAGATGGAAACGGTCGGTAGGCCACTGCAAGATGAAAAAAAACGGCTGGTGTCCGCTTTTTCTAAATGGGCTACCAAAATACACCGTAGCCTCTCAGCATCGCAGGAGGAGCTTTCCGTTTCATACCGCGAGGCAGCATGGGAGGCTGACTCTGGACGGGAGCGCCACGCTGGGCGTTCGCTGGTCGGTTTTCACCTAGACGATGTAGAGCTTTTGATAGGCGGCAAATCGGCTAGGAAAATGGCCAGCGAAGGACAGCAGCGCACGGCGGCTATTGCCATGAGGGCGGCAGAGGCCATGATGCTCAAACACCGGGCAGGCGTGACACCGGTCATTTTGGTGGACGATGTGTTCGGCGAGCTGGACGGGCATAGGCGGGCTGCTTTGCTGGGGCTGGTGAGGGAGCCGTTTCAGATGGTGGTCGCCACTACGGAAGAGACGCCAGAGTTGGCTGGCTTGGCGGATGTCCACCGCATCCGTGTGGGTGGAGCGGGGATACATTGAACACAGATTCAGACATCCGCTTTCCTTATCCCCTACTTTCTTACCCAGAGACTGCAGGATGTCTGAGATTAGCGGATGTGATTAAAAGTGGGTGAGGTTAAAATGTTTTTCTCAATATGGGCGTTTAAAAACTATGATGCGGAGAGTTTATTTTGCTATTGG
>JAIFLJ010000047.1 GCA_020049135.1 bacterium
GAAGAAGAGCGGGAGCAGAAAGTAGAAGCGGCGTCCCGCCGCTTTCGGAAAGGAGCGCGGTGCGTCTCGCCCGCGAGGCTAGGCACAGAAGATCAAATATCCACCCGCCATTTTCATCGCTCGTGGTGTTCGTCAGAACATGGTGACTCCTTTGAAAATAGAAGGGAGCGGCGGCATCTTGCCGCCGAAAGAAGCAGGCAAGGATGCCTGCACCACATTTTCATCGTTTGTGGTGTTCGCTAGAACATGGGGACTCATCCGTAGCAAAAGGCTCTCTGCACATGCCAGTTTTAAAATGCCCTTATCGAGAAGAAAGAGATTCACCTCACCCACTTTTAATCACACACCAAGGTGCTAAGGCTTAACTTCTTTTCTTGATTTTACAACTTGATCCACCAAGCCGTAGTCCTTGGCTTCTTCTGCGGTCATATAGTAGTCGCGGTCAGTGTCTTTCTCGATCTGCTCTATAGGTTTGCCTGTGTGGTGCGCTAATATCTCGTTGAGCTTGCGCTTTGTGCGGAGGATTTCTTTGGCCTGAATGCTGATGTCCGAGGCTTGACCTTGCGCCCCGCCAAGAGGCTGGTGAACCATGATTTTGGCGTTTGGCAGAGAGTGGCGTTTGCCTTTTGTCCCCGCCGCTAGGAGGACTGCGCCCATGCTGGCGGCTTGCCCTATGCAGTAGGTGGAGACATCACATGTCAAAAACTGCATGGTGTCGTAAATGGCCAATCCAGCCGAGACATAGCCGCCTGGGCTTTGCAGGTAGATGCTTATATCTTTTTTCGCATCTTCCATCTGCAAGAAAAGCATCTGTGCGACTATGTTGTTTGCGACATGGTCGTCTATCGCCGTGCCGATGAAGATGATCCTGTCCTTGAGCAGGCGCGAATAGATGTCATAGGAGCGTTCGCCGCGCGAAGTTTGCTCGACAACGATCGGGATCAGGTTGCCTGAGGCCGTAGTCATGGCGCAGACTCCTCTTTGGATTCTTTGAGCAGAAACGCCATCGTTTTGGTCGTCAGGATTTCGTCTTCCAGTGCGCCGAAGGAGTTTTTTTCATATAGCGTCTCGACGACCTTTTGCGGTGTTATGCCGCTGCGGCGTGCGAGCTGTTCGATGCGGGTGTTGAGTTCTTCCTCTGTCACTTCGATGTTTTCCTGCTCGGCAATGCGTGTGAGAATGAATTTAATTTTCACGGTTTCACGCGCGTTATGCGTGGCCTGATGGAAAATTTCGTCCCGTTTCGATTCGAGTGCTTCTGGAGCGACACCCTGTGAGTAGTTTTGTTCGACGATGTCTTGGATCATGTTGCGCGTGTAGTGCTGGAGCAGGGACTCAGGCACTTCGCAATTAACTTTGCTTAGAAGGTAATCAACGATCTTGTTGCCCTTTTCAGTGTCGCCCTCTTTTTTCTTGTGCTCGTTCAGCATTTTGCGGAACTGGTCGTGGAGAGCGTCCAGCGAGTCGGCGTTCATCTTTTTGGCGAATTCTTCGTTGAGTTCCGGCAATTTCTTTTCTTTTAGCTGCTCAACATCCACGGCGAAGATCGCCTTTTTGCCGCGCAACTCCGCATGGGCGAAATCGTCGCCGAAAACTACTTCAACATCTTTTTTATCGCCGGGTTTAAGTCCGAGCAACTGCTTGCCGAAGCTTGGCAGGTAGGCATCATCTTGGATGAGCAGCCAGAAGCTTTTCCGAGCTGCCAGATTTTTGGCTGCCGGGGCAGTTTCCAGAAGCGGTTTACCATCGCATGTGGAGTCGAAAGAGATGACTGCGAAATCGCCTGCCTGTATTCCACGATCCGCCACATCCAAGAAATCCGCGAAGCGATCCCTCATTCCATTAATGGCTTTTTCGTATTCTTCTGCGGTGACTTCATGCTGGGTTGCTGGGACTGCGATGCCCTTGTATTCTGGCAGGACAAAATCGGGGGAGATATCTACTAGTGCTGCGAAGCTTAGGGAGAGACCCCTTTCGAATTTGATCTCTTCAAGGCTGGGGGCCGTGACCACGCGCAATTTTTTTTCTTTTACTGCTGTGCGGTATGATTTGGGAACAAGAGTGCGACGAACTTCTTCGTCTATCTCTTTTTCATACCGTTTGCCTACCATGGCAACAGGGGCTTTGCCAGGGCGGAATCCAGGGATTTTAGCGTCCTTCTGAAATTCGGCTGTTATCCTGTCAATGGTCTCGTTGACTTCGTTGACAGGCACTTCAATTCGCAGACGTCGGCTGCATGCATTTATTTCCTCAATCGTCACATTCATGGGTCAAACAGGATACGGGGACTTCGGCGGGCGTCAAGCGTTGTAAAAAAAAAACGGGCAGTGGCTCCACCCGCAAACGCTTTGCTGAAATCATCGTGCGAAGCTGGCAACTGATATAACGGACAACCCTCAGCGGACTATTGGCTGACCATCCGCGCCCATCCCGCCTTGACCCTTTTCCTGAATTATGGTCGGTTACAATAAAAGGAAGAGCCGCGAAGCGTGAGAACTGGGCGTGGGCGTCTCTCCTACGGTGGGTGAAACACCAAATTTGTTAAAGTCCGATTAAATTCAGAGGTGCAACGAACTTGTTAATAATTTGTTATGATGAGGCATAAAAAATTGTCGCGCATAATGTGCGGTATTTTATCGGCAAGGGACTAAAATCAGAAACAAAAGATGTTTTAGCAAATTCTGTTTTCCTTAGACTGTCTGGCTAGAATCCATCGCCTGCGAAAGATTTCTCAAAAGGCTTTTTCTTCTTTCTTCTAGGCCGATTTCGTTCGCGGCTTTAGATATGAATTGGACATAAGAAAGGAATCCGATCCTTTCTTTCATGCTGAGGTTTTCGGCTGACCGTTTCCATTCTTGGCACAGGAGTCGGCTCAGTAGGTCGTTGTAATCCATGCTGAAACATGAAAACAGAATATCGGCTTCGGTGAGGAGGAGTGCTTGCGTGGCCAACAGCCTTTTTTCATCGTTCGGTGGCAGGCAGCGCGTTTCCAAGTAAGCTTTCCGTGCGGGGACTACGCCCACTTTGAAATCTGTGGCCAAGATCATGTGCGTGATTCTTTCTGAAACGACTTCAGGGAGACCCGCTTTTTTCAAAATAGGTGTTATGGTATTTACAGAAGCGATTTCCCGCTGGTAATCGAACTCGTTATTTTCTCCAGTGTGCGCGAGGTCGTGGGATGCCGCCGCGATGACCAGTTCCGCCACCCTGTGTTCGGGCAAATGTTCGCGCAGGCCGAGCACATAGGCTGCTACCGTCACTTCTAAAACATGTTGCTGGTTGTGGTAGTCTGGCTGGTTGTTGTCTTTGGCCGCCAGCTCCGATGCTATTTGCGCAGCTATCCCGTAGGCTGTGCCGCTGTGGAAGCCGAGGTTGGCAAGCAGGCGCGGCGTAAGGTCCGAAATACGGGCTCCCTCCTCCCTCAAAAAACGAACCTGTTTGGCGAACAAATCTATCAGATCATCCCCGCCTGAGAACTTGAGTGGTTTTGATGACTGCATGGGAATGGCAGACTTCATGTCTTTTACGACCCTATGCAGTTGTATTCTGCATGTTCTGCTCAGATCATTTTTGTTGTCCATGCCAGTTCGTGGAACAGTAGGTTATTCTTTTGTTTTATTCAACTTTGTTTTTAATGCTTTTTTATGGAGGTGAAAAAAACGGTCGTGCATTGGTTTCGCCGCGACTTGCGGCTGGATGACAATATGGCGATTTTTTACGCTGCACGAGCCCGTTGCAGTATAGTTCCTTTTTTTTGTTTGGACACATCTGCGCCTGATATTTTGCCGCACCACCCACCGTCACGGGCGTTTATTGATGAGTCCGTTTTTTTGTTGGGTCAAGAGATTGGCGAGAAGGGCGGAGTGCTTGTCGTGAGGGAAGGGGATACTGTTTTTGAAATTGTAAAATTGGTCAAGGAAACAGGGGCGAATGCGGTTTACTGGAACCGCGCTGCTGGCGCTCACGCATCCGCGATGGACAGACGGCTAGAAGCCGCTGGGCGCGAGAATGGTTTTGAAACGCGTAATTTTTCGGACTTTGTTTTACATGAGCCAAGTGAGCTAAAAACCTCTTCCGGGTCACCATACACAATTTTCACACCGTATTTCCGAAAATGGATTGCGTTGCCGAAACCACCACCATTTTTTTATGGCGATAATATTTTATTTGCCGTCCCGAAAGCAGCACATGCTTCAGAAACATTTCGGGCAATAGAGGGTAAACAGTTTTTTTCTGGAGGCAGCAAGAATGCCAAGGAGCGTCTAGCTTGTTTTGTTGAAAACGGCCTAGCCGATTATTTTCTGCGCAGAGATTTTCCAAATCTTGATGGCACTTCCATGCTCTCGCCGCACCTCAGGTGGGGGACTGTTTCGGCGCGGACAGTTTTTCACGCATGCAGCCAAAAGCTGGCGGTGCTCCGTTCCGCCTCCAGCAAAAAAGGGGCGGAGACTTTTTTGAAAGAACTGGCATGGCGCGATTTTTTCAACGGAATACTTGAGTCTTTTCCGCATGTGGAAAGAGGGGCGTTCCGCCCGCAGTATTCCGCGCTCTCGTGGGAAAATAGCGCGGAGCATTTCGATGCGTGGAAATTAGGGCGCACGGGTTTCCCGATAGTAGATGCGGCCATGCGCCAACTCGAATCCACCGGGTGGATGCACAATCGCCTGCGGATGGTGGTGGCGATGTTTTTGGCCAAGGATTTGCTTGTGGACTGGCGATGGGGCGAACGCCATTTCATGGCACGGCTTGCAGATGGCGATTTGGCAGCCAACAACGGCGGGTGGCAATGGAGTGCGGGAACGGGAACGGACGCAGCACCATATTTCCGCATTTTCAACCCGTTAGAGCAGGGCAAAAAATGGGATCCGCAAGCGGTGTTCATAAAACGGTATGTCCCGGAACTTAAGCCGTTCACCGCCGCTGAAATTCACAGCCCAAGCCAGCAGTCTCTCTGGCAAGCGGGATACCCTGAGCCCGTGGTGGAACACGCGGCACAGAGGCGCAAGGCGATAGCGATGTTTCGGCGGGCTTCATAAGGTGGGTTAACTTGCTCTTGATTTTATCGTTGATGCAGACAACTATTGCCCTGTGAGATTTGGCGTTTTTCATAAAATCCTAGAGCGATTCGGCCAACTGGGTGCCGATGAGGTCCAGACATACCTGCACCGCCTTGCACGCGATCAGCGTGTGCTTGAGGAAATTTTCAATGCCATAAGAGAGGGTATTCTGGTGGTGGACGGCGAAGGGCTGCTGCAGTACTACAATCCCGCCGCAGAAAAAATGCTCGGCTTGGGCGGCGGTGCTCTCGGGGGAAAACTCAATAAATATGTCAAGGGTTTAGACTGGGCGGCTCTCTCTCGCATGAACGCAGTTGCCTCGTGCAATCTCGAAGTTACTTATCCGCAAAAGCGCTACATCAATATTTACACGATACCGCTCCCTGCGGATAAAGGGTCGAAGCAGGGGTGCGCACTCATCTTGCATGATGCCACGGAAAACCGCGAGGCTGTCCACGCTGCCGCCGAATCCGAACGCGTCCACGCCCTTACCGAGCTGGCTGCCAGCGTTGCTCACGAACTCGGCAACCCGCTAAACTCTTTCACCATACAGCTACAGCTTATGGATCGCGAACTGGCAAAAATGAAGGACGACAAACTGAAAAGGCTGGGCGACGCGGTCAAAATTTCGCGGAATGAAATCACACGCTTAGATGTCATACTCAAGCAGTTTTTGCGGGCGTTGCGTCCAGTGCCGCCGACACTGAGGCTGGGGGCGGTCAACAGTCCGGTGGAAGATGCAGTCCGTTTTCTTGAGCCCGAAATAAAAGATCGCGAGCTAGGTCTGCAAATTGATTTGGATGACCGTCTCCCATTCGTCCTTCTTGATGCCGACCAGATCAAGCAGGTCATTTTCAACCTGATCAAAAACGCCATTCACGCTACGCGTGCCGGAGGCCGACTAAAAATCCAGACGCTTTCCGACCAAGGCTCTGTGCTGATAGTAGTTGCCGATACGGGCATGGGGATGACTAAGGGGACAATGCAGCGGCTTTTTGAACCATATTACACCACCAAACAGGGCGGGACGGGGCTGGGATTGATTATCGCCAGGCGCATAGCTCGCGACCACGGTGGCGAATTGGAGGTGGAAAGCGAGCAGGGTGTTGGCACCACTGTGCGCGTGCGGCTACCAATGCCTGGGTCTAAGGTCAAGTTTCTCGAAAACAGCACGCCAGTTTAACTCGTGTTTATCTCGCCATCGTTGCTTGCCACTTGTCGCTTCCTCCCTTGGCATCGGCTTCGTTGGCGCAGGCGAAAAAATTAAAAATTTAAAACATGGTTGTCAAAAGGCATTTGCCGTCTATTTTATAAATCAATGCATGGGCAGATAAAACCGTTTATTTGACCTCAAAACATCCGATGAAATATCCTTATGAAAACAAGTGATTCCAAAGAAGATGTGGTGAGGCTAGGGCTTCTTGCTCCGTTGAGCGGGCTTGTCGAAATGTACGGCCAAGAACTTTGTTGGGCGGCGCAAATCGAGGTTGACGCGATAAACCAGAGAGGCGGCATACTGGGCAAAAAAATAGAGTTGGTCATAGCCGACGATGGTAGCCTGCCAAACACCGCCGTTCCAGCCGCCAGAAAACTCATTCAAGAAGACGGCTGCACAGCAATAATCGGCAACCTTCTTTCCAACTCCAGAATAGCGGTGGCTCACCAAGTTTCGCTGCCATTCAGAACGCCTTACCTGAATTTTTCATTTTACGAAGGGAGCATTTACACTCCTTATTTTTTTCACTTTGCGGCACTGCCAAACCAGCAGATTGATAAAATGATCCCCTACATGATCCGCCATTTCGGGTCAAAAATATTTTTTGCAGGCAGCAACTACGAGTGGCCGCTCGGCTCGATTGACGCTGGCATCCACGCACTCGAACTCTGCGGCGGCGAAAAGGTCGGGGAAGAATATTTCCCGATTGGCGAAATGGATTTGGACGAACTTTTTAATAGCTTGAAAAGGTCGGGGGCGGATGTTTTCGTCCCTTATTTCGCCGGTTCAGACCAAATCAGGCTCCTGACCAGATTTACCGAAGAAGGTCTAAAAAACCGCATGGCTGTCGTGATGGGGCACTACGATGAAGTTCTGGTCTCCCAGCTAACCCCAGAAGTCAGGGAAGGTTTTTACTCCTGCAACACATATTTTATGTCGCTGGACACGCAGGAGAACCGCACTTATCTGGAAAAACTCGCTGCTCTGCCAAGTGTTCACGGCATCTGGCCAAAAGGCAATGGCACACTAACAAACTTCGGCGAAGGTGTATGCCTGTGCGTGCGAGCTTTTGCCAAAGCCGCAGCAAAAGCAGGTTCCTTCAAAACACAGGCATTAATTGAAGCTTTAAAAATAGCGGAAGTCGAAGGGCCGCAGGGCACGGTTCACATGGATCCTGTAACGCAGCACGCGTCCGTAAACACATACCTCGCCAGATGCAACGCCGACGGAACTTTTTCCGTAATTGAAAATTTCGGGCTATGCCCACCTGAAATCCCAAAACGCTACGAACCTCTTTTCGCGGCCTTGACCAAGACTCCTCTAAAATCTGCAACGAGCACAGACGAGACGCCTACCCGACAAGAAAAGCTCTCCCGTTTCAGCCAAGAAGATATTGCTCACCGCGTCCTTGCGGTAACAGATATATGCATCATTTCCGCCGACGAAAACGGCATCATACTGCACGCCAATGATTCAGCTTGCCGCTATTTTGGATACACCAGAGCCGAAATGATCGGCGCGACCATTGACCTTCTTATCCCCCCCAGATACCGCGAGATGCACCAAGAGCATTTCACGCGGTTTCTAGCTTCGCCTAACATGGAAATAAGGATGGAGCAAAGAGGCGAAATCCTATGCTACCGTAGCGATGGATCAGAGTTCCCGGCAGAGGCCACCATATCCAAATTCAAAGATGGTGACAGATGGGTCTTAGTGGCAACCATCATGGACATAACCAAGCGCAAAAAGGGCGAAAAAGATCTCCTTTGGCGTGCTTCGCACGACCAGCTTACGCAATTACCAAACCGCAGCCTGATCCACGAACGCCTCACCCAAGCACTACAGCGCACGGCCACTTCTGGAATGCAGGTCGGTGTCCTTTTCATTGACCTAGATAAATTCAAACTTGTCAACGACAGCTACGGGCACGAGGCTGGCGACCAGCTTTTGTGCGAAGTTGCCAAGCGACTGCTCCAAGCTGTTCGCCCAGGTGACACGGTGGGCAGGTTCGCTGGAGATGAGTTCGTGGTCATCTGCGACGCCATCGAAGATGTGGAAACGATTGAACAGATAGCTCACAGAATAGTCCACTCTGTCCGCGAACCTGTTTCCATAATTGGATCACGCCAGATTTTCCCAACACTCAGCCTCGGCATCGCCTGCGGTCGTGCTCCCACGCACACGGCAGACGATCTGCTCAGCCATTCGGACAACGCCCTTTACACGGCCAAAGAATCAGGCCGCAATAAATGGGTTCTTTTTTCAAAAGAGATTTTCGAGACTACACGAGCCCACTTCAACATAGCCAACTCTCTGAAAGAGGCGCTCATGTCGGACGACTTCGCTGTCTGGTATCAACCTATCTACGCGGCAGACGGCAAAAAAATGTCTGGTGCCGAAGCACTTGTTAGATCGCGTTCCTCCGAAGGGTGGATTTCCCCAGCCACATTTATCCCTATAGCTGAGGAGACTGGGACGATCATACCGCTCGGCCTAAAAATTTTTGAAAAAGTCTGCCGTATGCAGGCCAAGCACAAACAGTTTTTTGACGGCGGGCACATCGGTTACATTTCGTATAATCTTTCATCAAGGCAACTCGCCGATAAAAATTTGCTCACCCAATTCGGCCAGATCATAAAAACCGAAGGGGCGCAACCGGCAAGAATCATGCTGGAAGTCACGGAGACAGCACTCATGACCAACATGGAGGAAAATATACGCACTTTGCAGGCGTTCAATGAACTCGGTTTTTCGTTTGCCATAGACGATTTTGGTGTTGGCTATTCTTCTTTTGCTCAATTGCTACGCCTCCCTATTTACTGCATTAAAATGGATCGTATTTTCGTGAGCAACATAACAGAGCCGCGCGGTAAATGTGTCGCTGCCGCCATCATGCAGGTAGCCAAACAGCTCGGCATGAAACTTGTCGCCGAAGGCGTTGAAACAGCCGAGCAAGCTTCACTTCTTGTTGGCTTGGGCTGCGATCAAATGCAAGGCTTCCTTTATGCGAGACCCATGCCGCAAGAATCATTCGAGGAAACGCTGAAAAATATTTGTCCAGAACCATGAAACACAAATACCATATTTTTTTGACTGCGGCAGTCGCCGTTTTTTTTGCAAGCGCACAATGCACACTCATGGCAGGCGGCGATGGCGCAAAACCAGCTTTACGCATCCATATTGAAGCCAGCGACCAACTCCCAGATAATCGCATGGTCACCATCAAGCTGGAGCGCCCACCAAAATATGTCAGCGTCCCCGTGACCTCGGAAGTTTCAGAAAAGGATTTGATCGGTGCCGCCATACACCCGACGATGCCAGGAGCCGTCATGCTCACATTCAACGCCCACGGAAAAAAGTCACTCAACTTGGCAACCAGCATCAACAGGGGTCGGCATCTCGTCGTTTTCGTCAACGGACGCGTCGTCTTCGCCCCAGTCATTGACACGACACTCCCCAACGGCAAAATCCTGATACCATCTGGCGTCAGCCTTGAAGAGACCCGCATCCTAGCAGAAATTGCCAAGCGCAACCAACAGCGCAAACTGTAAACCATTTCTGTTCCACCGGCATGAAGTGAGATGCCGCATGCGACTGCGTATTTACTGGGAACGCTGGCGTCTCGCTGGCATCCTCTGATTTTGCCGACAAGATGTCAGTAAATCACACCCCCAGTGTTCACAGTTAGGATGGCGGCGAGACGCCAGTGCTCCCAGTGTAGGCTTAGATATTGCTGGCTGGGAGTTCGTCTTCTGCCGAGAATGTTTTTTGGCGGTTGCTTAACTCCAGAACGAAACCCAGAAGGTGTGCGATTGATTCTTTGATGGTGTTTTTGTCGGTCGCTATTTCTAAGTCTGGGTTTTGAGGCGGTTCATACGGCGAATCAATCCCCGTGAACCCGCGTAT
The DNA here is from genome assembly GCA_020049135.1 of bacterium. Taxonomy (GTDB): domain Bacteria; phylum Verrucomicrobiota; class Verrucomicrobiia; order JADLBR01; family JAIBCM01; genus JAIFLJ01. Next base: position 10,180 of record JAIFLJ010000047.1, read on the forward strand.
TTCCCCAGATCTTGCTTTTTTGTAGAGGCTGCGCGGGTCGCGCTGCTCGCAAACTTCCAGAGGAGCACTGATGTAAACCTCTGCAAACGGGATGCCAGAAGCCTTGCAGATTTCTTGAACTTTTAAGCGGTCTTCGCGGAAAGGCGAGATCAGCGATGTGACTACGACTAGCCCGGCCTCTGCCATGAGCTTCGCGGCCTCTCCTGCACGGCGGATATTTTCTTTGCGGTCTGTTTCGCTGAACCCTAGGTCTGTGCAAAGGCCGTGCCGCAAGTTATCTCCATCTAGTACAAAGCTGGCGATGCCGCGCTGGAAAAGCGATGCCTCAAGAGCTATCGCCAGCGTGGATTTACCAGAGCCAGAAAGTCCAGTAAGCCAGATCACGGCACCGCGATGCCCGAAATGGCCTGCGCGATCATCCGAGGAGAGCCGGCCTTCTGTCCATGTGATGTTTTCGCTGGTCACGCTCTTGGCGCGGTGTTGCCCAGATGCGTAATCCGCCCCGTGAATGATGCCGCCGCCGCCTATCCGTTCGCCCTGCATGAGGACGAAGCGCCCCGTTTCAGGACAGCGATCTCTGTTGTCAAAAGCCAGCGGGCGGCGGACGCGAACCGTCACTTCGGCTACCTCATTCTTTTTTATATCCATCCGCGGCTGCTCTGAAATTTCCAGCGTGGACGAGTCCACGACACGGTGTATTTTCAGCACGCGAGCCTCTACCTGCTGTGTGCCGAGCTTGAGGGTGTGCGGGTGATTCAAAGAGAGTGGCTCATCGTGTATCCAAAAAATATTTGCGCAGAATTCGCGTGCTTCAAGTGGCCCTGAGTCGGGATGCCCAGCAATCTGCCCGCGCTCTACGAAAATCTGTTCCTCCAAAGTGATGGCCAGCGACTGTCCGGCTGACGCTCGCACTTGCGGGGCGGTGGCGTTCCATGATTCAATAGTTTTGACTTTGCTGCGTTTCCTGTCGGGCCAGAAAACAATATCATCACCGACCGAGAGCGAGCCAGCCTCCACTCTTCCGGCCACGATGCGGCGCTCATCGAAGCGGTACACATCCTGCACGATCATGCGGAGCGGCATATCTTCCTGCGATGGCGGGAGCGCGAAACTGTCTAGGGCATCCAAGATGGAAGGGCTTTCCGACCATGGCATTTGCGGGCTGCGTGTCGTGATGTTGTGCCCGTGTTTTGCTGAGACTGGGATGAAATATTTCGGGGAGACTCCGAGTTTTTCTAGGAAAGCCGTGTAATCTTGTTTGATCTGGCGGAAGACGCTTTCGTTGAAGCCGACTAAGTCCATCTTGTTTACTGCCACGATCACTTGGTGGATGCCGAGCAGTGAGAGGAGGTAGCCGTGTCGGCGCGACTGTTCCTGTATGCCTTCGTTTGCATCTATAAGCAGGATGGCCGCGTCCGCGTTAGCCGCGCCAGTTATCATGTTTTTCAAAAACTCTTTGTGACCAGGGGCGTCAATGATGATGTAGTTTCTTTTTTGTGTGCGGAACTGTATGCGCGTAGTGTCTATGGTGATGTTCTGCTCTTGTTCTTCCAGCAGCGCATCGAGCAAAAATGCGTACTCAAATTCCATCCCTTCGGCTTCACATGCTTTGCGTATGCTTTCGGCCTTACCCAGAGGCAGGGAATCGGTGTCGTGAAAGAGACGGCCTATGAGCGTGGATTTTCCGTGATCCACATGGCCGACTATGACGATTTTTAAACGCTCTTGTTCCTGTGACATATAAATATAAAGTGTTTGGTGTGCTCTTTGAGAAAAGAGATCACATGAATCCTTTTGCTCGCAGTTTTTGCATGGCGTTTCGTTCGTGGTGATCTTGGGCACGCCCTGCACGCTCCGAAACCTTGGTCGTTTTCAGTTCTTCGATAATCTCCCGTATCGTGGATGCTGGGCTTTCGACGGGGTGCGTGATCGGCCAGCAGCCTATGGAGCGGAACCGTTTGCCTTCCCTCGAAAAATACATGTCTGGGATGGTTATTTTCTCGCGTTCTATATATTCCCACACATCTAGCTCAGTCCAATCTAGCAGCGGCTGCACGCGGACATGCTCGCCTGGCTTGCAGCTTGTGGTGAACTGGTTCCAGAACTCGGGCGGCTGATCTTTGTAATCCCATTCAAAATCTGCGTTGCGCGGCGAGAAGTAGCGTTCTTTGGCGCGTGTGGAATCCTCGTCGCGGCGGATGCCCGTTACGAGTGCTTCCCATTTGTATTGTGTTAGCACTTGCTGGAGAGCTACCGTTTTCAGTTCGTGCGTCACGGTGATGGGGTCGCAGGTTTCGTAGCCGATGCCACGGGCGCGAGCCTCTTCGTTTATTTTTACGATCAAATCCAGTTCGTAGGATTTTTGCGCCCATGCGCGGAACTCCAGCATCTCGGGGAACTCGTAAGTCGTGTCAATGTGGAGCACGGGGAAGGGGATGCGCCCGCAGAAAGCCTTTTTCGCAAGCCAGACTAGGACATTTGAATCCTTGCCCATAGACCAAGGCATGGCCATCTTTGAAAAGGCATGGTAAGCCTCCCTAAAAATAAAAATGCTCTGCGCTTCTAACTGATCCAGATGTGTCATATACGACAGGATTAGTAGATGTTTAATTTTTTGTCAAATAAATAGTTGCAACTATGGGTTTTATTGTGCTGCTGCTGGGGCAGGGGGTTGTTGGGGCGTTGCGGAAACGGGTTGCACGGTCTGGCTTTGTGCGGCTGCGGGCGGCTGATGGGATGCTGCTTGCTGTGCTGGTTGTGGCGGAGTTGGGGGCGGCGCGGTTGGAGTTTTGAACTCTGATTTTATAAGGAGAAGTTCTCTGGCGGAGAAGGACATCTTGCCAAGGATAACTTTTTTAGCATCCAGAAAGTAAACATCCCACTGCGCAGGCTGATCTGGCGGCTTCACCAAAACATAGGTCAGCTCAACATGTTTGACACCTGAGAGGGTGGCCTGTTCGGTAGCTATTTTGCGCAGTTGGGAGAGGGACAGGTTCAGGTCTAGAATTTCCAGCCCTGCGCATGTTCCTTCGCCAAAAGGCCAGATGAAGCCTGCTTGGTTGGAGACAAATTTTCCGTCCGTGAAGACGACCAGACGCCTGCCGTCTGGTGTGCTCGGATCGCTGAACTGGAGGTTCCAGACTTCGCTTTCTATTGAGTCGTTGATTCGCACACCAATCAGAATGGGCCGTTCTGTTTCGGGCATCTGCTTGTAAGCCATGAGCAGGGCGTTGGAGACGGTCTGCTGGGCGTGTAGCATATTGCTGGCCAAGGCGAAAATGGCAATGTATGTGGCTAGTTTTATTTTTTTCCAAACAAGAATTTTCACTTGAGTGTCCTCCGTTTTGCAGCTTTCAAGGAAGCTGTATTTGCGCGGTTTGTTTTTGAAGATTGGGAATTGTTTTTGTTGGCGCAGGTTCCTGAGTCTCGGAGCGTCCGGCAGGCTCCTTTGATCTGGACTGATTTATTTATCGGTATGTAGCCGAGGGAAGTGGCTATGTCGTCCACGCGGCGTTCCATTACGGCATCTTCGAATTCTACGATCCGCCCGCAGTCGGTGCAGATCAGGTGGTTGTGGTGCGGGTTCGTGGCGTAGTTGGGGTCATATAACTTGCGGCCCTCACCGAAATCCATTTCTTTAAGCATCCCGCTTTCCACGAGAAGGGGGAGTGTCCGGTAAACTGTGGCCCTCGAAATTTCTGGGTCTTTGCGCCGAGCCATATCAAGCAACTCATCGGCGGTGAAGTGGCGCGTAGTGCTGAAGACAATATCTATCAAACAGCTCCTTTGAGCCGTCAACCTGACACCTTTTGCGGCCAGAAAATCGCTGACCCTGCCCCTCACTTCATTGGTGGATTTGCCCATGGTGAACGGATACAGTTTGGTGCAAGTGCAGCACTTCGTCAAGCACACTCACACCCACCCACAATCCTTCATTTTTAGATATATTTCGCGGCACACCCAAGCGTCGGTGGCTGCGTATCTGATCTGCGAATGGCTCAGCACTGGGAGGCTCCAGTTGGAGCATTGAGCCCCTTTGGAAATGCGGAATCCGAGCATGTGAGCTGCTAGTCCGCGGACGCCGGCCTGTTTCAGCCCCGCCTTGGAGCCTATCTTGAAAAGATCTACCAATCCCGCTTGGCGGAACCAGACCAGCTTGTGCAGGTGTTTCATGTCCATGTCTGGCGCCACGCCGACTTTCAGGATGTGCGGGTTTTCAAGCAGTGGGACTAGAGGCTGCAAAGAGCCAACTTTAGAGAGCTGGAAAACGAACACATTATTCGCTCCAGCAAACTGCAAAATAGATGGCGGGTGTGATTCCGCTTTTTTGAAGGAAGGGCGCGTTTCGGTGTCGAAACCGAGGACTTTTTCAGTGCGCAGCGTATCAATTGCTGCTGCCATGTCAGCTTGTGAAACCACAAGACGGACATCGCCATCGTAGCCGCACAGGGGCAGGGCGTTGATCTCTTCCTTGGAAAGTGAGACGACAGGAGCGTGCGTCTGGTTCATGAGACCTCTTGCAGCACAGTTTCGGCTCCGTTGCCAGATTCTCTGAGCATTTCTAAAAACCTTTTGATCGCAGGGGAAAAAATTCGCCCTGACCGATAGAGTATGCCGAGCGGTCGGCTGAAGTCGCCCCCAGTCAACTCAATCGCCCTGAGGCTACCGTTGCGCACTTCTTGCTCCACTGTGGCGTGTGGCACTATGGAGACACCGACATCAATTTCAACGGCTCGTTTGACAGTTTCCACATTATCGAACTCCATGACTGGTGTCACATTAGGCAAGCTCGCGTCTTCAAAAAATTTGTCTATCGCTTTGCGCGTTGGTATGTCGGCATCGAAGCCTACCAGTTTGTGCATGGCCACCCCTTCTAATTCAACTTCCTCTTTGTTGGCGAGCGCGTGGTTGGGGCTGGTTATCAGAACTAGGCGATCATTTTTAAAAATCTCCATTTTGATGTTCTTTTTTGCCACCGGGAACGCGACTAGGCCGATGTCCACTGTCCCTTCCAAAATGTCATCGTAAACTTGGTTGTTTCTCCTATACTCCACATGGACATTAACTTCTGGATAATTTTTCAGGAAAACTCTCAGGTAGTGAGGTAGTTCGTGCAGGCCGATGCTGTAAACAGTCGCCACGCGGATGCACCCTGCTATGATGTTGTTCAACTCCTTGAACTCGTTGTGCAAACCATCGTAAAGATGGAGTATTTTCCAGCTCCTGTCGTTGAGAAGTTCGCCCTCTCTGGTCAGGTTGAATTTTTTGCTAGTCCGTTCTATAAGCGGCACGCCGAAACGCTCTTCCATT
>JAIFLJ010000227.1 GCA_020049135.1 bacterium
CTTCTTTCATTCGGCTTTCTCGATGTGCCAGCATAGCTGACAACCTAACACCGTTTTACTTTTGTATCAAGTTGTTTTTGCTAGGAGCCTTTGTGGCACTGGCTCCGCCAGCTTAGGTATGGGGTCTTCTTGTCTAGGGTTTCGGCGCGAGGATTACTTGGTTTTACTCCTGGGGGTGATGACTTCCCAGTAACCAGCCTTGTCGGAGCCGACTCGCTTGATGCGTCCCTGTTCACGGAGAACCTTGAGATGTCTCTTGATGGTTTTGTCGGTCACGCCCAGCGTGAGTGCCATCTTCTGAGCCGTAGCTTTAGGGTTGGCCCGCACTAGGATCAGAATCTTGTCCGTGATCTCGTTTACAGGGACATTTACAGGGACATTTACAGGGACATCTGCACCGACATGTTCTAGGACGGTTTCCCGGCTCTCCGTCGCTACATCAATGAACTTGTAGAGCGAATTCCCAATGGCATCGAGCATGAAGCTGATGAACGGACGACAGTTCACGGTTCCCGCGTGCGAATCTTGGAGTGCCTTGTAATACAGCGCTTGGTTATGGTGGACTAGGGTTTCGACCGGCATCCAGGCAAACAGCGGATTCCACTTGGAAAGAACCAGCGTCTGCCACAGCCGCCCGATTCTGCCGTTGCCGTCGCGGAAGGGATGGATGTATTCCAGCATGTAGTGAACGGCGGAACTCTTGATGAGCGGATGCACTGCGCTGGTCTTCCCCCAATGCAAGACCTGCTCGACGAGCGTGGGCACCTGTTCCGCTGGGGCACCTCGGTGAATCACCGCGCCATCGCTGCGCACCACGGCCACGCCGACCGTGCGAAACTGGCCTGACTCGCCGATGAGCGTATCGGTCAGGTGGGCATGGGCCTTCAGCAAATCGCTCACCGACCAAGGTTCGTAGTCGGGCATTTCGTTGTAAGCATCCCACGCGTTCTGCACCTCCTTGATGTCCTTGGGCGGCCCCCAGACGGTCTTGCCGTTAATGACATCGGTGACTTGGCTCAAGGTGAGGCGGTTACCCTCGATGGCGGTCGAGGCATGGATCGAAAGAATGCGATTGAGTTTTCGCAGGTGCAGGACATCGCCAGACTGTTCCTCGCTGATTTTGACGCGCTCAAGCAGGGCATGAATGTCCCCGATTTTTTCATGCCATGCGGGGTCTTCTGTGTAGAACTGTTCCTGCGGCTTCACGGCTTGGCCTCCTTTGATTCGTGCTGTTTCATGTCGTGCCGCATTTCGCCCCCCTGTAATTCCTGAACAATCTCCCGCCCGATCATCCAGTAGGCGAGCACCATATTCGTGTTCACCGCCCGAACGACATTGCCTCGCGCCTCTTCCACCCGCCCGATCATCCAGTAGGCGAGCACCATATTCGTGTTCACCGCCCGAACGACATTGCCTCGCGCCTCTTCCAGAATGGAAACGATGCGCCCAAAGAGCGCATCTGGATGCTCTGCCTTCTTCACGGCTGTTTTGCGTTTCGGTTTGCTCATGCTTTGCCTCCAGTCATGATCTTCTTTTTGCCATCTGCGGCAGTTGATAAGAAAATCTTAGCAACTGAATCTTCCTACAACTCCTTTTCGGCAAATATGTTCTTCATTCCCTTACCGTTCAAATCCTCCGCATTTTACACAGAATTTTTCAAAATTACGAAGGAAGAGGTATTCACGCTTGCGTCTTCATTTCGAAATTCGATATTCCTTGTTCGATATTTGTTATTCGATCTGCTTCACCCTGCCAGATTGAGTCTAGTCCGTTGTTGTCGCTGAGTCACAGATATCTATGCCGTCACGGCATAATCTACGCCGCGCGGGTTCTCAACTCGTTGGGAGGCGTTGAGCACTTCCATGCCGACCACATTTCCGTCCTTGTCGTAGTCGAGGATGACGCCAGGTTTATCCTCGTCGCTTTCATCAATCGGCATGTCACGGAAAAGAATCCGTAGCACATCCACTTCGGGATCATAGGTCACTTTCATATTTTAGGGCTCCAGTATTTTTAATTTTGCTCGTGCGATAGACCGTCACCACTTTGGGCGGTATCGCACATCCGTTCATCGTTGCCAACAGCGTCAAAGATGAAGTCGTGTCAAAAAACTAACCTGTGCCGGGTGCATAGGGCGGGGCGTATGCATTTTGAGTTTTTTGCCTATATTCTTCATAATTCATCCTTTCCCAAAAACGGGTTCACAACGCGGATGCCGCCATAATCTTGCCCGTGGTTGAAGTCTTCAGACAAGAGTTCATGGGCACCACTGGTCTGTGCGGCGGCCAGAATCATGGCATCCCAAAGTGAAAGTTGCCATCGGGCTTGCAGGGAGAGACCGAGGCGGAAAAGGGAGAGGGAATTGTCAATGACGGGCCAGAGGGAGAAATCGCCGATGAGGGCCGTGGCTTCCGTAGGCGAATGGCCCTGGCGGACAAAATTAACATGGAACTCCTGAAGCACTTGAACACTGATGGCCGTCTTTCCCGGCTGAAGCCACGCATCCTCTATCAGGGACTGGGCGACAGCACGCTTGGACGGGGCATCCAGATTGTAGCCGTAGAGGAGGATATTGGTATCGAGAAAACGATTAGCGGGCATGGGCTTGTTCGCGAGTCAGAGGTTGACCGCCGAGGTGATAACCGTGACGGAGGCGCATCAGTGCATCTGGGGGGGGGCTTGCGGGTGTCTCGTCGCGGAGAATGGTCTCCAACCCCTCAATGACGAGGTTTTTGATGGAAGTGCGTCGCCGAGCAGCGGCGATCTTGGTGCGCTCCAGAATAGCATCGGGGAGATCAATCGTGGTTTTCATGATGTGGCCATAAATACAGGAATACGGCAGACAAGACAAGGCTGAAGGCTGAATTATGAAGGTTGGAGGGATTCCAGTTCGGTCGTTAGTGGACGAAGCGCGGCATTCATCTCCATCCTGGGTGGCTCGGCATGGCCGAGGACGACTGCGACGACACGATGCGGTCGTAAATGGTTACCTCATCGGACAACAGCCTCCCTTTACTGCTGGCGGGTGGTAGATTTTTCGTAATAACAGAAATTATTTGGATTATATCACAGAAGCATCATTAAATAATTCACAAGAATTATCATACCAAAAACGCGTGTCATCGCCTTCCGCTCCACGATCTCGTCGGCGGTTGTAAAGGCAGAGCCGGACGGAAATCGTCCAATCGCCGTGTGTGAATTCTTTCGGCGCATTTGCATCTTCGAATAGGCGCTTGTAGCCAGCTACTTTGTTCCGCCAATCCTCGTTTTGCATCCCCTTGGGATCAACAAATAGGATGGTATAGCGATTGCCTTTCGCGCCCCAGAAAATGAAGTCGGGAATAAATGAGCGAACCTTGTTCTGCTTGGGGTCGTAGTAAGGGATGCAGGGAGAATCCAAATACTGATCAAGTTTGCTGAACATCCACCAATCCAGCGAATGAATCGGGCAATCACTTTTCGCGACTGCCTTTTTGAAGTCTTCAAGAAATTCCCGCTCGCTTGGCACGTCGATGATGTGCGTCAGGTAATCCACCCGATTTCCCACCGAATAGAGCACCGGCAGGTAGAAATGACGGGCAAGGTATTCAATTGATACTTCGTCGTTATACGTCTGCTTGGAGGCCAGACAGCGTTCCTCCATGAGCCGATTTAGTTCTTGGGCTTTTTCCGAAAAATCCAAGTCTAATTGCTCAACCTCCTTCCAAGCCTTCGCGGCGTCATTCTTGCCTTCAGGCGTTTGGGAGTACAGAACGCGATCCACTCGCCGCTGAATTTCTTCCGCATGAACTTTATCCACCCCCATGTGCCGAAAATGGACGATGTCCTTTTCGATCTCCAAGGCACTGAAGGCCTCCAATTCCCGGGCCTTGAGGTTGAAGTAAGACATGATCCTGCCAACCATGACCTCCATGTTTCTGTAACTGCGGTTGCCGTGGCGGGTGTAGTAAGTTCCGGGCGATTTCAGACCATCCCGGAACCGCTTGACTTGTTTGGCTGTCCCGCCATGCCCCAGCAGAAGAACCCGGTCATCCTCGATCCGTCCGTCATAGCCGGAGGTCAGATCGAAGTCGGGTTCGGTAATCTCGAACTTTGAGGGCGAACGAAGGTCAACCAAAGGAACACCATTTTCAAGATAACGAGGAATGAAGAGAGGGTGCTTCTCGGTTTCTGGGTTTAACTCCAGCTTGAGGAATCGTTGGAGATCGGGTTTTTCCTCCTTGAGCTTCCCGAGGACCACATTCAAGGCCTCGCGATTCGTTCCCAGAAGGTAGAGAGTTTCCGGGAATATCGAGAGAGCTTTGATGGAGCGGAAGTGCTTTTTGTCATCAAAGTTCTCTTGCAGCTCCTCGAAGCGGCGGCGCTCGCCCTTCCATGAACGCACGCGGACACCACGGCCTACCGACTGCATGATGAATTTTTTGGCGTCCTCTCCTGTGCCAATGTTGACGAAATTGATCACATTCGGGCGGTGGGAGTCCCATCCTTCATAAAACGAGCGCGATCCCATGAGGATATTGAAGGATGAATCGGCGTCGTTCAGCCCCTTGAAAAAGCTTTCCGTATCGAGCGTCTCGATGAACTCAAAGCCGGCGAGATGTTCCCGGAACTCCTTGATGTCGCCGATTTTGATCAGGGCAAAGGGCCGCTCAGAGGCTTTCACCTTGAAGGCGAGTTCTTTGCGGTTGCCGGGCCGGACCAAGACCTCAATTTCTCCGCCACGCTTCGACTCGAAATTGTAAACCTCTCTCCAGACATCTTCTACCGTGAGCGGTTCAATATCCTCTTTGGCAATTTCAACCTTGCGGCCATCTTCATAGAGGAACGGCGGATTCTCCTTCAATTCCTCCCAAAGTTCCCGCTTGGCATCGTCCCACACCCGCTTGGGCACCTCTCCGCGGCCAATGGCGAGTATCTGCTGGAAGTAGAGCTTGAGGTCGGCGTCATCCGTATTCACCGAGTTGACCAGAGCCAGCAGCATGGGGTGATGGTAGAGTGACGGGTCATTAGATATGCCTCGCACTTCCCGGACCTTCTTCGCTGTAAAAGCCAGAAGCAGCATGCTCTTGGCCACGATCTTTCGCTTCTCCTCCTCATTGTAATCGGATTGATCCCGTCGAAACGCGGCCAGTTCCTGTTTCAGGACGGTGACATGCTTTCCGTAACCGCGCTCAATGAACTCGGAGAGATTGAAATTGTGAACGGTGGACGCCAGATCGAGGGCGTCGGTAAAGGTGGCGGAAAAATTGAATAGGAAGCCCGACCGGCTGAGGATGTTAAAAATGTGTTTCCGCTTCGAGTCGGCCTGGTCTCCCTTATGTGCTTCGTCCAAAAGGACATACCATTTCCCGTCGTTGTCGTAGTTCCGAAAATCGACGATCAGCTCCTTGTGATCGTCGCTTAGATTATCAGAGCGGTAATAAAATACCCGGAGCGTCGAATCTCTTCCAAGCAACCCGCCCGGTGCTTCCCGCTTCGCCTCGGGATAGTCCCGTAATTCCTTCAATTCGATATGAACCGTGCTGT
>JAIFLJ010000088.1 GCA_020049135.1 bacterium
CAATCCCTTTGGGATACAGAGGGGAAATGTCCAAATTCCAGAGGGGCAAGATGCGCTAACCACTTTCTATTTTTAAATGCCATTATCGAAAAGAAAGAGATTCACCTCACCCACTTTTAATCACACCCTCACATGCGTCCATTTGCCGGCACGGGATACGCGGGAGGACTCCAAAAAATAACGCCGTTTTTTCTTTCATTGTCCGCGCTTACCGCTGAATTTAGCAGGACATGGAAAAAGGGATGGTTGCGCATGTGGTGACTGACATCGCATTAGACAAGGTTTTTGATTACGCTGTGCCTACCGGCATGGCGGGCGATATGGCCGTGGGGAGCAGGGTGAAAGTCCCCTTTGGCCGCCGCGAAGTGCTGGGCTATGTCGTCGAACTTTCTTCAGACAAACCACTCTCTGGTTTAAAATCCATCACGGAAAAAGTGGGTCGCGAACCGCTGATCCTGCCATCGCTCGTCGCACTGGCCAAATGGATGGCAGACTACTACCTGGCACCTTTCGAAACCTCTCTCAAAACCGTCCTGCCCAACGCCGTGCGCAAATCAAAAAAAGAGTTTGGGATAGAACGCCTGTGCGTAGTGCAGCGGGCAGAAGCCAACGAGGAAGAGTTGGCCGCCGCAAAAAAACGCGCTCCAAAACAGGCCGAGGCTCTGCTGCTGCTCAAGAAAGAAGGTTCGCTTTTCATCGCTGAAACAGAAAAAAAATTTCGCATTTCAGCAGCGGTCTGGCGTGCTTTGGAAAAACGGGGTCTAGCCGAAATCCGCGCCCAACATCACGAGCGCGACCCTTTTGCCCAAGCCATTTTCACGCCGAGCCTGCCACTAGACCTCAACGAGGAGCAGGCCAGTGCCCTTGCATCCATCACTGAGGAAATGGGCAAGCCGCACCCGAAACCCGTGCTGCTCTACGGCGTGACTGGGAGCGGCAAAACAGAAATTTATTTACAGGCCATCGCGAAGTGTCTGGAACAGGGCAAAGGCGCGATCGTGCTCGTGCCAGAGATCGCCCTGACCCCGCAGAGCGTCGAGCGGTTCAAATCCCGTTTCATGAGCTACAATGTTTCCGTGGCCGTGCTCCACTCCCACCTTTCCGATGGCGAGCGTGCCGATGAGTGGCGGCGCATCCGCGAGGGGCGTGCCCGCGTGGTGATTGGTGTTCGCTCCGCCGTGTTCGCCCCAGTGCGCCAGCTCGGCATTCTAGTGGTAGATGAGGAACACGAAACCAGCTACAAACAACAGGAAGCACCGCGCTACCACGCCAGGGATGTGGCCGTGATGCGCGGGCACATCGAGTCTGCCGCAGTAGTGCTCGGTAGTGCCACGCCGTCCATGGAGAGTTTTTTTAACGCGAAAAAAGGGAAATACGCTCTCGAAACACTCGCCTGCCGTGTGGACTCGCAAAAGATGCCCGTGATGCATATTGTGGACATGCGCCACGAAGCGATGAAAGCCAAGGGGCCTCCAGTTCTCTCCCGCAGGCTCTACGATGGGATAATATCGAGGCTCGAAAAAAAAGAGCAGGTGATGCTTTTCCTGAACAGGCGCGGCTTCTCATCCTCTGTCATTTGCATGAAATGCGGCTATGTGGCTCTCTGCCCGCGCTGCAGTGTATCGCTCACCTACCACCGCCAACACGAAAAAATGCTCTGCCACCTGTGCGGGCACTCTGCCAAAGCTTTCTCGAAATGCCCAGAGTGCGGCGATGAGGGCATCCGCTTCGCCGGGCTGGGCACGGAAAAAATTGAGCAGACCGTCTGCCGCCTTTTCCCAAGGGCATGCATTCGCCGCATGGACTCCGACACCATGACAAAAAAATCCGCCTACGAAACCACGCTCGGCGAATTCAAGCTCGGCAAAATAGATATTCTGGTAGGGACGCAAATGATCGCCAAGGGCTTGCACTTCCCGAATGTCACGCTAGTCGGCGTGATCTACGCGGACATGGCTTTGCACATGCCCGATTTTCGAGCCAGCGAGAGAGTGTTCCAACTCCTCACGCAGGTGGCTGGGCGAGCTGGGCGCGGGGATGTGGAGGGCGAGGTTTTCGTCCAGAGCTACACACCGTTTCACTCGTCCATTCAGTTCGCTAAACGGCACGACTACGATGGGTTTTACGAGGACGAAATAGAGTTTCGTGCGCAACTTGGCTACCCGCCGTGCAGACGAATTATCCTGCTCCTTTTCAAATCGCGTAGCGAAGAAAAAGTCTCATTCATAGTGGCGGATGCTCTCAAGCACCTCGTGTCCGCACTGGACGGTGCAGCCGAAGTTTCTGGTGGAGTCCCTGCGCCAATCGCAAAAATCGAGGATTTCTACCGCTACCATATTTTAATAAAAACGGCACGAATGGCAGAGGCGCGATCAAGGCTGAGGGCGTTTTTGAAGTCCTATAAAATGCCAGAAGAAGTGTCGCTCTCAGTGGATGTTGATCCCGTTTACCTGATGTGAAATGTGGCCAGACAATTTTAGAACTTAGGATTTTATCGTTGACGAGCCGCGCTGCCTCTTCTACTTCTTCACACTCCAAAGGGGAAGAAACGGCAGAGGCATTTAAAAGGACACAGTAAGAAAAAGGATATTTGACAGAAGCGGTAGAAAACAATTTCAACAAAGCGGCTGATACTTACTTGCAGACCTGCATGTGTTAAGCCTATACTCTTTCATAACGAAACAAGAAAAATAAAACAGACTATGGAACCAGCAAAAAGAACCACCCAACTCACCCCGTCCAAAACCCTTGCTATTGATGCAAAGGCCAAACAACTCAAAGCAGCGGGAGAGGATGTGATAGGTCTAGCCGCAGGCGAACCCGATTTCGACACGCCCGATCATATCAAAGCAGCAGCGATGGGTGCTATTGAAGCTGGTTTTACCAAGTACACACCATCATCTGGCATTCCAGAACTTCGCCAAGCAATCTCCGAAAAACTCAAAGCCGACAACGGGCTCTCTTACGAGCCATCGCAGATCATCGTAAACTGCGGAGCCAAACATTCCTGCTACAACGCCATCATGGCCGTCGTCAACGAAGGTGAAGAGGTTCTCATACCTGCACCTTACTGGCTCAGTTATCCAGAAATGGTGCGTCTCGCAGGCGGCGAACCCTACATCGTCGAAACCACGCCTAGTTCTGGATACAAACTCACCCCAGATCAGTTCAGGGAAAACATTTCTCCCAACACCAAGATGCTCATCCTCAACTCGCCAGGCAATCCTACCGGGGCAGTTTACACGGAAAAAGAGTTGGTCGAAATAGCCGAGATCGCGATCGAAGAAGAGATCATGATTCTGAGCGATGAAATCTACGAGAAGCTGATTTATGGCGATGCCAAGCACATAAGCATCGGCAGCTTCAGCAATAGCATATACGACATCACTATCACCGTGAATGGCTTCAGCAAAGCCTATGCAATGACGGGATGGCGTCTCGGCTATGTCGCCGCCCCAAAAAATATCGCAGCCGCGATAGACAGCATACAGAGCCACAGCACTTCTAACCCAACCTCGTTCGCCCAGCGCGGTGCACTTGCGGCACTCAAAGGCCCGCAGGATTGCGTTGAAAACATGAGGAAGGCTTTCGACGAACGCCGCCTCAAAATGGCCGAACTCCTTTCCGCCATACCGGGCTTCTCCGTCCACATGCCGGATGGCGCATTCTATATCCTGCCTGACATCTCGCACTTCAAAATCAGTTCCAGCGAGTTTGCTGATAAACTTCTGGAACAGGAAAAAGTCGCTGTTGTCCCCGGCATAGCTTTTGGCGATGACCGCACAATACGCATCAGCTACGCCGCGAGCATGGAAAACATCGAAAAAGGTGTGGAACGCATCGCTAAATTCTGCCGGGGTCTCTAAAACAGAGACCTCGTTTGCTGGCAACATAACGCAAACGATAACAGAAAAAAAACGGCCATGCTCATCCGCTTTGTCCCCATTTACATGGAACGCGTCTGGGGCGGACGGCGACTCACCGAAGTTTACGGGCGCACTCTCCCATCATCTAAGCCAATCGGCGAGTCGTGGGAAATGGTGGATCGTCCAGAGGCGCAAAGCGTCGTCATGGATGGCTCTTTGCATGGAAAAACTCTCCACGAACTATGGGCTTCCCCCGAAAGAAAAAAAATATTCGGCACCGCCGCCCCTGATGCGGAGCGTTTCCCAATCCTCATAAAAATGCTGGATGCCACTGATAAACTCTCCCTGCAAGTCCACCCGCCCGCAGCGATTGCCCCATCAATGAAAGGCGAACCCAAAACGGAAATGTGGTTTATCACGGCCACGCAGCCTGGCGCAGACCTCTTTGTCGGGCTCAAAAAAGGGGTCTCCCGCGCAGCGTTCGCGGAGGCAGTTGACAAAGGTGTCGTGGCAGATTGTTTCCACCGCATCGAAACCAAACCTGGCGACTGCATGTTTCTCCCTTCAGGTAGAGTTCACGCCATCGGCGCAGGAAACCTGATCGCTGAAATACAGCAAAACTCCGATACCACATACAGGGTTTACGATTGGGATAGAGTCGGCCTAGATGGGAAGCCGCGCGAGCTTCACCTTGACGCCTCCATGCGCTCTATTGATTTCAACGACTGTGAGCCTTCGCTCCAACAGCCAGACGCCGACCCTCTCGTCAGTTGCGAGTTTTTCACCACGCGCCGCAAAAAAATTGAGTCAGCCGAAATGCTCCAACCCTCACCAGAATCGTTCACGCTCTTTTTCGTTCACGGAGGAACGCTCTCCATCGGCGGCGAAACAGTAAACCGTGGAGAATGGGTTTTCCTGTCTGCCGATTCAGGTGATACCAGCGTGGAACCAGTGAACGGAACTTGTGACATGCTCACCGTCCGCTGGTAATTGTTATCAGCCTTTTGCGAATGATTTGATCGGTAAGGGACTAATGCAAGTTTTCTGAAAAGCTCTGTTGTTGCTGACAAAAAGGCTCCATTAGTGCAAAGTTCAACCATGCAAAAAGATTGGCATATACATTCGCCGTCGCACCAATGTTGCGTGACAGGGCAAAGCTTTTCCGAGGGTGAAACATTCTTTTCTATCCTTGAAAAAAGCCGCTCAGAGTGGCTGCGCAAAGACTTTTCAAAAGATGCGTGGAGTGCCAGAAACGACAACCTGAAGCCCGTCTGTTTTTGGAAATCAGAGTTCAAAATCGCTCCGCCACCGCCACCTGAGCCATTGCAAAAAGACCAAGCCGAAACGCTGCTGCGCCATCTCATGGGCGAAGGTGAAACGGTTTCTATAGGCGCAAAATATGTGCTGGCCGCCATGCTGGAGAGGAAACGGCTTTTTAGGCAGGTCGAGAAACTCGACCAAGACGGGCGCACTGTGCTCGTTTATGAGCATTTAAAAACAGGCGAAACATTCCTTATCACCGATCCCGGGCTGAAGCTCGCTGAACTAGACGCCGTCCAAAAAGAAGTCATGCTCCTTCTGGCAGGTGGACAAGAACCAACCTGACGGACAAAACAGGTGTGGCATGAATTTCGGCGCGGCATGAACACGCCGGGATTTCCGACTCACGCCCCAGTGTAAATCTCCGCGCCTTTGCCGACAAATTCAGCAGCTTTGTCTTCCAGTCCTTTTTTTAGTGCATCATCTTCAGAAAGACACTGCTTCGCCGCATATTCCCTGACATCTTCCGTGATTTTCATGGCGCAGAAGTGCGGGCCGCACATGGAACAGAAATGCGCAGTTTTAGCACCATCGTTCGGCAGCGTTGCATCGTGGAATGCTATTGCGCGGTCAGGGTTGAGCCCTAGCTGGAATTGATCCTGCCAACGGAACTCGAACCGCGCCTTGCTCAATGCGTTATCGCGGTACTGCGCGGCGGGGTGTCCTTTGGCCAAGTCTGCTGCGTGCGCAGCTATCTTGAACGCCATAACGCCCTCCTTCACATCCTCTTTATCTGGCAAACCCAAATGTTCTTTGGGCGTGACATAGCAGAGCATGGCGCACCCGTACCACCCGATCATGGCTGCGCCTATTGCCGAAGTGATGTGGTCGTATCCGGGGGCGATGTCCGTGATGAGCGGCCCCAGCGTGTAAAACGGTGCCTCGTGACACCATTCAAGCTGTTTCTCCATATTCTCTTGAATCATGTGCATGGGCACATGGCCGGGGCCTTCGTTCATGACTTGGACGCCGTGCTTCCACGCCCGCAAAGTCAAATCCCCCTGTGTTTTAAGCTCGGCAAACTGCGCTTCATCGTTGGCATCGGCTATTGATCCAGGGCGCAGCCCGTCCCCGATTGAAAAACAGATATCGTAAGCCGCCATGATCTCGCAAATATCATCCCAGTGCGTGTAAAGAAAGTTTTCCTTGTGGTGTGCTAGACACCACTTGGCCATCACCGACCCGCCGCGCGAGACTATGCCGGTGAGCCTAGACGCCGTAAGCGGGACATAGCGGAGCAACACGCCAGCGTGGACGGTCATGTAATCCACGCCCTGCTCGGCCTGCTCCAAAAGCGTCTCCCTATAAATATCCCATGTGAGTTCTTCCGCCTTGCCTCCCACTTTTTCAAGAGCCTGATAAATTGGCACCGTCCCGATGGGCACGGGCGAGTTGCGCAAAATCCACTCGCGCGTGGCGTGGATGGACGCGCCGGTGGATAAATCCATGACCGTGTCCGCCCCCCACAATGTGGCCCATCGCATTTTCTCCACCTCTTCTTCGATGGAAGAGCCGAGAGCCGAGTTGCCGATGTTGGCGTTGATTTTCACGAGAAAATTGCGGCCGATTATCATTGGCTCAAGCTCGGGGTGGTTGATGTTCGCAGGAATGATGGCTCGCCCGCGTGCCACCTCCGCACGCACGAATTCGGGAGTTATTTCTTCAGGGATAGCGGCTCCCCATGCTTGGCCACGGTGCTGCCACGAAATGCCGCGCCTGCCAGATTCATCCGCACGGCTCTGAATGCGCATGTTTTCCCGTATCGCCACGAACTCCATTTCAGGTGTTATTTCCCCGCGCTGTGCGTAGTGCAACTGCGTGACACAACGCCCGCTTGATGCCCGCAACACTTTTCTCGGCGGACACTCCATTCCTTGGGCAAAAGGTATCCGCTCTTGGCAAGATTCCACATCGCCGCGTGCTTGTATCCACTCCGCACGGATGGTGGGCAGTCCTTTTTTGACATCGCAGGTTGCCGCTGCTGCATCGCCCCACGGACCAGATGTGTCGTAAACGCGAACAGGCTCGTTAGGCTCCATAGAACCATCGGCTTTGCGCGTTGGCCCCACGCAAATCTGGCGGACTGGCACCCGCAGAAAAGGATACTTCTCACCTTCCAGATAAACCCTCATAGAAGTGGACTGTAAAGGTGGGCGTTCTTGGTTTTTTACTGCGATCTCCGATGGCTTTTTTGTCATAATATTATACCTGCACTGAAGCGGATTAAAAGCGGCGGCAGGATGAAAAACCATTTGCATCCTCCCTACGCCGGCATCACCCGGATCAGGTTCAAAGGGTCGTCCGCTTTATCGCGAACCTCTCAGGCGGTTACGCCTCCCCTCATGCCGTTATAGTCAGGAAGAAACCGCTGTCAAGTTGCCCGTTATGCGGTAGGCGTCCGAATCATTAGCGTCATCATGCCGTGAACCGCTGGCGTTCCCAATAATCAGAAGAGGCCAGCGGGACGCTGGCAGTCCCAGTAAATACGCAAAATAAAAAATGTCTGGTAATTGCCGAATGTATGAGAACATAATAACTCAGCACACGACATTATATGAATAAACAGATACTTGCCATAGCAACCACAATAACAACCATCCTATCAATCATGCCAGCAGCACACGCAGACGAAACAGCACCACGCCAGTCGGTCAAACACCTCTTCATAGGCAATAGTTTTTCAGAAAATGCAAAAAAGTTTCTTCCAGAATTAGCAAATGCTGGCGGGAAAAAATTAGTCCTCGGAGCGGCTGTAATCGGCGGCGGCACACTGCAACAGCACGCCGAGCGGATGGATGCATGGGAAAAAGACCCGCAAAGCCCAGAGGCCAAAAAATACAATAGGAAAAGCCTCCACGAGTTTTTAACAATGGAGAAGTGGGACTATATTTCCCTGCAACAAGCGAGTGCCGATAACTGGAACATTGAGTCTTACCAGCCACATGCAGGACGGCTTGCCGAGTTCGTCAAAAAACATGCTCCGCAGGCGGAACTCATTTGGCATGTCACATGGTCTAGGCACGAAAACGCACTCCATAAAATCAAAACCCCAGAAAAAACTTTCACAGGTAACAACGCTCTAATACAGATGGCCAGCCGCAACATTACAGCAGCACTCAGCATACGCCATCTAGTTCAGGCCGGGCAGGCCGTGGCTGATGTTTATTCCGACAATAGCACTGGTTTCACACTCTCTACCGAGCCTTCTGAGAAACAGCCTTTCACCACGCTGCACTTTGATTCTTGCCATCTGAACACAGCAGGCTGCTACTTGGCTGGTGTCGTCTGGTATGAGTTCCTTTTTCAGGATTCCGTCGTGGGTAACACATTCGTCCCTCAAGGTCTAACCCCAGAACAGGCTAGGTTACTCCAGGAAAAAGCGCACGCTGTCGGGAAATGAGTGTCGCTGACAGGATAAATTGCGGATTTAATTTCGGTTCATTTTTGTTTTTTTTGCGCATCATCTCACTAATTACAGGCCATAAATGAAACATAGAGATCAAGCGCACCACCGCAGGACATCGCGGATAGACTACGAAAAGGAACTTAACCCCGAACAACACGCTGCCGTCACGGCACCGCCAGGGCCGGCCTTAGTTATCGCGGGAGCTGGTAGCGGCAAAACGCGGGCACTCACATACCGAGTGGCCTACCTCGTGGAAAACGATGTGCCGCCCGAACGCATCCTGCTGCTCACCTTCACAAACAAGGCCGCAAAAGAAATGTTGGGCAGAGCCGAGTCTCTTATCCCTGTCTCGATTTCTGGCCTGTGGGGCGGGACTTTCCACTCCGTGGGCAACCGTCTGCTGCGCCGTTACGCACGGGAGGCTGGGCTGCAACCCGATTTTACTATACTCGATGCTGGGGACACTAAAGAGCTTCTTGGGAACTGTTTCCAAGAAGCTGGCATACCGCCAAAATCCAAAGATTTTCCTAAGCCTGAAGTTGTGCAAGGTCTGTTCAGTTTCTCAGCCAATACACGCCAGACCATCGAAACGCTGCTGGCTGGACAGTTTTCGCACTTGCAACAATTCTCCGTAAATCTGCATCATCTTGCCGCCGTCTTCAAAGCCAGAAAAAAACGGGCCAACGCAGTGGATTACGATGACCTGCTATCTCTGCCGCTGGAGATTTTTAACGCGCACCCCGAAATTTTGAAGTCGTGCCAGGAACGCTGGCTCTATGTGCTGGTTGATGAGTATCAAGACACCAACGCACTCCAAGCTGGGCTGGTGGATGCCTTCGCGGGATTGCACAAGAATGTCATGGCTGTGGGGGACGACGCACAGAGCATCTATTCTTGGCGCGGCGCGAATTTTGCCAACATTTTTTCATTTCCAGAACGCTATCCTGGCACGCAGGTATTCCGTCTGGAAACAAACTATCGCAGCACGCCTGAAATTCTCTCGCTGGCCAACGCATCAATCACAAACAACGAAAAACAATTCCCCAAAAAACTCAGGTCGGTAAAACGCTCTGGTTCGCGCCCCAAATTGGTATGTGCCGATGACAGTTCGCGCCAAGCTCAATTCATAACCGAACAAATCCGCGAACTTCAGCGGGACGGTGTCAGGCCCGACCAGATAGCGGTGCTTTATCGGGCACACTCTCACGCGCTCGAATTGCAGATGGAGATGATGCGGCAGGAAATACCTTTCCAGATAACATCAGGCGTTCAGTTCTTCGAGCAAGCGCACATAAAAGACGCGACTGCTTTCCTGAAAATCGCCATCAACCCGTTTGATGAAGTTGCCTTCAAACGCATGACGCAGCTCATGCCCGGCGTAGGGCCTAAGGCTGCGGAACAGCTCTGGAAGCAGGCCGAGGGGCGCGAGTCGTGGGATGCAGTAGCAGTGAAACCAAAATTCGCAAGCGAATGGCAGTCGTTCGCTGATCTTGTTACATCCATGAGGAGCCGCGCCACACCTGCGGATGATGCCGTAAACGAGACTGCGCCAGAAGATTTTTCAGGCGATGCGGCGGAGATGATCGGGAGTATAGTGGACGAGTTTTACGCCAACTATTTGACGCTGCACTACGACAACCACGAGCAGCGGCTAGAAGACCTGCGCCAGCTCCAAGTTTTTTCAAAGCAGTTCGCAAACACATCCGATTTTTTGGGTCAGCTTGCACTCATGACCAACATGGAGGCAGAGCAGAACCGCTCCGCCAAACAGCACCAGCCACGGGTGCGGCTAAGCACGGTTCACCAAGCCAAAGGTTTAGAGTGGAAAGCGGTTTTCGTCATGATGCTCTGCGAAGGGACATTCCCGCTAGGCCGATGCATGGGCAGTGCAGAACAGATAGAGGAAGAACGTCGTCTTTTCTATGTGGCCATGACGCGTGCGGAGGAAAACCTTTACCTGCTTTACCCATCGTTCAGAGCCGGACGCGGCAGCTACGGTGACCCGTTCCAAAAAAAATCCCGTTTTATAATGGAACTGCCGCCCGACCTGATGGATGTTACCGCGCAACCCAACCAATGGGAAGATGGAGAGAGCGGCGAAGAACCAGGTAAATTTTTTAAAGGTTCGCGCCACTGGCTGTGAAAATGGACGGAAAACAGCAGCCTCTCCTGTGCATTGTTGGGCAGACGGCTTCCGGCAAATCTGCGGTGGCTTTGGAAGTGGCGTCAGAATTGGGCGGAACCATCATTGCGGCAGACTCCATGCAAGTTTATGCAGGCATGGATATAGCGACTGCCAAACCTAGCCCAGAGGAAAGAGCCCGCATTCCGCACCGGTGTTTGGACTTGGTGCATCCAGACGAATCATTCTCTGTGGCTCAATGGCTGGAACACGCACGGGCGGCTCTGGACGAGGCGAAAGCGGCATCAAGGAGACCGATCGTAGTAGGTGGGACAGGGCTTTATATCCGTTCCCTGCTGCGTGGTCTGGCTCCTGCTCCAGCGATTCCAGAGAGCGTTTTAGACACTGTAAAAAAAATGGCAGACGCAGAAAAAACTGAATTATTAAAACGACTCGCCCCCGAAAAATGGGCAGGCATAGACTTGCAAAACATGCGCCGCGTAGATCGCGCCCTAGCACTGGCTTTGTCTGAAGAAATTCCCGCATCATCAAGAACGCCTCAAAGCATGGCGACAAAAACATGGGAGACGCCAGACATCATGCCCCACAGGATGGTATGGCTACAGAGAGAGACTGAAGATTTGAGGCAGAGAATAGAAAACAGAGTGGAAGCGATGTTTGCCGGTGGTATTGAGGAGGAGTATGGACGACTGATAGCTTCTGGGCTCAGAGCCGAACATACGGCGTGGCAGGCACTGGGTTACAAGGAAATAGGCTCTTGGAAAAATGGCGAGATAAACCTAGGTGAAGTGCGTCGCCTGATCCAGATGCGAACATGGCAGTACGCACGCAGGCAAGCGACTTGGTTCCGTAAAGAGCCTACAGCCACCGCGCTGCGCGTCAGGCACGATGAAACACCCGCTGAAACAGCCGAGAGGATTCTGACGCCAGATTCAGACATCCTGAAGTCTCTGGGGAAGAAAGTGGGGGATAAGGAAATGGGATGAGACCGAATGACGAAGCGATGTAGAGCGGTTGGATGGAGGGTGTGGTGCAGGCATCCTTGCCTGCATCTTCAGCTTTCGGCGGCGTGATGTCGTTATAGAAGAGGCGGGCTGGAAGCCCGCCCTCCGTTTTAGGAGCTTCGCTCCCGTCAGAATAGCTCATCTCTTTTCCACGGAAGTCAGGATGACTGAGATTAGTTTTATTTTTTTTCTTGGAAAGTGCGAGACGGCGACTCGTCGAAAATCGGGACGGGAACACCGAACAAGAGTGGGTCGGTTTCTGGCGCTGGGTCAACGCTAGGACAGATGTGTTTGAATACATCTTGGAAGCGGAGACTGCACTGCAGGCGGCGCTGCGTTTTGCTGTCTATCTTTGGGTTCAGTTCAATGATGGCCTCTGAAAACGGTGGCGATTTTTTCATTTCTTGCGCCAGCCGCCGTGCTTCTTTGTAGTCGAGGTTGCGGTCTTTTATCATTGCGTCTAATTTTTCTAAATCCTCCCTGCGGATAGGATGCCACAACCGTTTGTGCATCTCAGGAGTTACGGTGGGTGCTACGATTTTGACGAACCGTTTTGCGCTACCTTCCTGTTGCCAGTAACCGATGATTAGCAGGAAAGGCTCATCTATGTCGTATTGTCGGAGCGCGTCGCCCCAGCCGATGGGTGTGCCGTATTTGGTGGCTTTTGGGTTGGCAGGAACAGAGCCGTATTTTTTGTTGGCCTCTTTAGGTATGTCCCATTTCTGAGAGTATGAGGAGGGCTTGTATCCACCGAAAAATGTCTCCCTTATCCACTTTTCAAAAAGGACGCCGTGGCTTTGGACTTCGGACGCTTGCGCAATGGTAAAGACGGCTAGGCAGGTGAGGCAAGCCAAGCTCTTTTTCCAGCGGGAGAACATCGAATTTATGATGGTCTTTTGATTGTGTCTAAAACTTTTTTTACCATCTCAGAGCGGTTCAGTCCGTAAAAATGTATCCCGGGCACCTCGTTGCGGATGAGGTCGTCTGCTTGGGCGGAGGAGTAATCGGCTGTGGCCTGAGCAAACGAAACCGGATCACCCTCATATTTTTCCAGTATTGCCATGAAAGATGCAGGAATCTTGCAGCGGGACATTTCGACCATGCGGTGAAATGAGGAGGTGGACGGAACTGGTAAAATTCCTGGAATGATCGGGATGTTGACGCCGCGCCGCTTCATGCCATCGCGCATGGCGTAGTAATCGGCGTTGTCCAAAAAGAGCTGAGTGATGACGGCATCTGCCCCGGCTTCGATTTTTTGTTTCAGGCGATTCCAGTCCGATTCTTTGCTGTCCGCGCAAATGTGGCCTTCAGGATATCCAGCCACCGCGAGGCAGAGGTGCGGTGCTGTTTTTCTAAGGAAACCGACCAACTCGCTGGCATGGTCGAAAACGCCACTGGAAAAATCGAAGTCGGGGCGGTCTTTTGGCGGGTCGCCGCGTAGGGCGAGGACATTAGATATGCCGAGGGTTTTCAGGCGTGCGAGAAAGGTCTCGATGCCCTCGCGTGTGGCACCCACGCATGTGAAGTGAGCCAAAACGATGGAGTTAAATTTTTTCTGGATTTTCTCAAGCAGCTCAAGTGAGGTTTCCTGTGTGCCGCCACCAGCACCATAAGTCACAGATATAAAATCTGGCTTGTAGGGGGCGAGCAGATCAAGGTGCGTCATTAGCGACTCGACACCCTGCGGCGTTTTGGGAGGGAAAACTTCAAATGAAAGGACGAAATGCTTTTGTAAAAACAATTCAGAAAGGCGTGCGTATTTTGTCATAAAACAAATAAGTAATAGCTAAAAAACGGCGAAAGCCAAGCATGATTCACATGTTGTTGTTGGTTATTTGGTGTCGCGATTCAGGTGTAAATTGGTGGGCTGGGGTCATGTTTTTCAAAAATGTCGCTTGCAAGTGTTCTGGAGTCATTTTAAGGTTGTCTCTGTTAGAAACAACCAAGACAAGGAGATTTATGAGCGAAATGACTGAAATTAATATTACAAAAGACAAATTGATCAATGACCTGAAAGCCGTGCAGAGCGACATGGAAGGGCTGATGAAAGAAGTCGGCGGCCAGCTTGGTGGGCGAGCATCGGAGCTGCGCGAGAAGCTTGATTGCGGTGTTAAAAAAGTAAAAAGCCAGATCGAAGATTTGGAAAAAAATGTTGCTTGCAAGGGCAAAGTGGCCGTTCGTGCCACAGACGAATTTGTCCATGACCACCCATGGGAATCCGTTGGGATCGGTTTTGGTTTGGGACTCCTGATCGGTGTTTTGTTGAACCGCCGCTGATGGTTCTTCCATGTTATTCCGTTTTTTAAATGCGACGCGCATTCTGGAGCCAGTGCGCGGGGCTATAGATTCATTGTTTGCGGCAGTCCAGACTCGAGTGGAGTTGCTCGCCATTGAGCTGCAGGAAGAAAAACTGCGGCTCGTGGAGTTGTTGCTGCTTGCGGTAGCGGTCGGGGTTTTCGGGATATTGTTTTTATTGGTGTTCACCTTTGTGATCGTGCTCACTTGGTGGGAGCATAGGGTTGTGATCGCATGGGTTCTTCTGATGCTATACGGTGCTTTTTTTGTCGGATTCCTGATTGCACTTAAGAAAAAAATAGCGGAAGGCTCGTTCTTTTTGGACGGGACGCTTTCTGAAATTCGTAAGGACAGAGCATGGCTGAAAGGGGACTAAAGGCGCTGGCCAGACGGAAAGCTGAACTTTTGGCTCGTTCTGCAAGGGAGCGAGCCGAGTGCGCTGTGCATTTCCAACGCGTGAGTCGTGTGCTCGCATGGGCGGAGATTGCAGCACGCATCCTTTGGTCTGCGCGGGGTGGATTAGGGCTGATGTCAGGCGTGGTTGGTGTCTGGTTGATGGGCAAGAAAAAGCCCAAACAGGGCAGCGGCAAATTCAAAAAGTGGATTGGTGCAATTATATTTTTGTTTCGAGCAGGCATGTTTTTAAAGTCTGCGTTTTCAAACCAAATATTAGGCTCAAAGATTAAAATTTAGCCCCTTGCCGCTCAAATCCTGCGCATTATGCGTAACATGTTTTTCGTGGTTCATTCTTCATTCTTCTACATTCACAGGTGACTTGCTTTCGGATGTTTTTAAAAGATTTTTAACTGCGAAAGGCACAAAATACACGAAAGTTTGAGAGCTTGGA
>JAIFLJ010000164.1 GCA_020049135.1 bacterium
AACCCAGATTCTTTTCATGGCGAGTGGAATTATTCCATCACCCCCAAAGAATCCTAGTTTGTATCAACTTATTCTTGCTAAGCTCCTAACTCCAGTGTGTCATCCAATCCCAGCTTATCCACTTCTCGGCATATTGCCGTAAAAGGTTCTTGCCCCTCCGCCAGCAGTGGGCGGACATCAAGGCGTCGTATTTGCCGCCGATGATGTGTCTTGGCTGAAGCTGTGTTTTTCATCTGGCCTCAGTAGTCAATCGCCGTCGTGCGATGGGCAGTTGCGCGAAACTGTGCGGCTTGGGTCGGTGGGTTTTAGCTTGGTGATTTTTAGATGAAACTCTGGGGTGTCGGAGGCGACAGGTTCCCATAGAAAACTTTCAGGGAACGCCGCGTCAAGCTGCGAACGGAGCGGGACCGGGTCGTGTGTGTTGACCAGAACAAAATAATCGCCGACACCCAAATCCAAGCAGCGTTGGACGACCTGCCCATGTTTGGCCGAGCACGGGATATCTGTGACATTGAACACTTTTTCAGAAGGAATGTTTTTCATATCGCTATTTTAAATCTCGATGCCCTTCATGGCTTTGACCGAAATCAATTTTTCACCCAAATTATATATTATTACACCGCCTGTGCGGGGCGAGGTTACTCGCCGATAATTTTCACTAGGACGCGCTTGCGGCGCATGCCGTCAAACTCACCGTAAAAAATCTGTTCCCACGGGCCAAAGTCTAGCCGCCCCTCAGTGACAGCCACCACTGTTTCACGCCCCATGACGCTGCGTTTCAGGTGAGCGTCGGCGTTGTCCTCACCCCCGTTGTGGTCGTACTGCGAGTGCGGTTTTTCAGGGGCGAGCTTCTCTAGCCATTTTTCGAAATCGCGGTGCAAGCCAGACTCGTTGTCGTTGATGAAAACGCTGGCTGTGATGTGCATGGCGTTACAGAGGAGTATTCCCTCGCGGATGCCGCTTTCGCGCAGGCACGCCTCTATCTGCGGGGTGATGTTGACGAAAGCTCGGCGAGTCCGAGTTTCAAACCAAAGTTCTTTGCGGTAAGATTTCATTTTTCTAATATGCGGGGGTAGCACATTTTTTTCGAGCTAGAAATTTGGGTTGTTTCCTCTTTTCGTTGCAAAACTGAAAGAGAGCCGGCGAGACGCCAGCGTTCCAAGTAACCAGAGTATGCTGGCGTTCGTGTTTTACTGGGGAACGGCATAACGCCACTCTGGCCTGTCGCCATCAAAAGAGAGTGTGCCCAGCCCAGGCGGCGTCCCCCACAGATTGCCTTTCCACCATTTTCCGCAAACCGCTCCGCCTGTGACGAAGAGCGTGTTGCGCCATACGATTTGCTCGTTCACATGGAGATGCCCTTGTAGGACGGAGGCGAGGTTGTGTTTTTCAAAAAGAGCCAAAACTTCCATATTATTTTCGATTGCCAGGCCTGGCGGGAGTTTTTCGTGTGCTCCGAGTGTGGCTGTGCCGAACGAGGTGATGAGGGGGATATGCGTGAGCAAGATGATCGGTTTGCCGAAAGGCGTCGCCGATAGTTCAGAGCGAAGCCAGTCCATCTGATCTTCTTCGACACGCCCACGGTAGATGGGTTGACCAACTTCTCCGTGGACAATTTGGGAGGCATCTAAAAAAATAAATTTTTTTCCGAGTGCGTCAAACGAACGCCATGTTTTATCCAGATTGAAAAAATCGCAGAACACTTTTCGCGGGTCGGCTTCAGGCGGTGTGCCGTCGTCTGGCCGGGTTCCCACGAGGTCGTGGTTGCCGCAAGCGGCGTGGATTTCTTTGCCCACGGAAAGATGGAAGTCGCGGTAAACAGCCCAGCTAGGCGCAGATTGCGCTGGGGTCTGGCGCAGGCCGTTGTGGACAAAATCGCCGCCGCCCAAGATCATTTCTGGTCGGAGCCTGTGGATGAGCCCATGGAAGCTGGAAAGCTTTGCCCGCACCTCTTCACTGGGGAGTGCGTGGATATCCGTGAAGAAGAGGAGACTAAGTTTTTTTTTTCTGAAAGCGCAGCCGCCTATCCAGAACGGGGCGGCGAGTGCTGCTGCTGTTTTGATAAAATCCCGTTTTGAACAAGTTATCATTTTAAATTCTGCCAATTTTTTCTCAGGCGACGGACTAGCATTTCTTGTAGCACGAGCAAGACCGCAACAGCCATGATGTAAACCACGGCTGCCTGTCTAAGCGTGAAATTCGTGATCAACGAGCGGCTCACTGGGCTGACATAATCCATGCGCAATTCAGCCTCGCTGAACAGGAATGCGCGGAGTTCATTGTCCAGTTCACATGCGGACGATTTCAAAAGGTGCGGGCAGTATTTTTCCATGATAAAATTCTCTTTCAGGGCTACCCCGAAATCTGCGCTAGCACCTATTTCATCCCATGAGAGCTTGTCTAACCCACTTTTTAAAAACTCGTCTCTCCTGAAAAGGCGGACTCGAGCCTCGTGCAAAAACGGGTCACTCAGGGGCGTGTATTGGAGTAAGAAATTGTGGTATTCGGACTTCTCCTTGTACTGGCGCAAAATTTTGCCCAACGCCTTGCCGCTGCTGGCGTCTATCGAAATGAGTTGCTTTCTCGTGAACCGGGACTTGAAGCGGCCTATACGCGGGTCATTGTGAAGGAAACCGAACTCGGCCATGACTTCGTCGCAGCCCATCAAGAACTTAGTTTTTGGAAAAAGCTCCACGCAGCTCCTTATGGTTTTGGCCGTGTTGGAAAGCATAGCCATCACCACCGTCAGGCAGATCAAGGCCAATGCGGCTGTATAGCGGACAGAAAAAACCGTGGGACGACGCTGTAAAAATGCTGGGCGAAAAACCCCCGCCATACCGATCAAAACAAGGCATGATCCGAATGCGTTGAGGCGTATGTCTCTGAAATCAAAACACCTTCCCGGAATCAGCCATTGCACGAATTCGTCAACCGAGCCGAAAATGAAGCACCACGAAGCAGTTATCAAATATGCTGAAGCATCGTGGATGCGATAGAAAACGGCACGCAAAACAAGCCCGGCAAGAACGCCGTATTGCACGAGGTGAACGGATTCTTCGGAACTGAGGTTGCACGCGATAACAGCACCCGCGCCCGAAACGATTGCGAGCCAGAAGACGCCGTTTGGCAGAACGGGTTTGCGGGCACGCCACCATACAAGCGCGACCGCCAGAAGTGCCAGTGCCAAGCAGGCGAGTGTGAAATACAGGAACCAGACGCTCCCGAAGTGGCTGGAAACATAGTGCTGTATTTTTCGCCCGTGTGGCACCACGGCAAGAATAATGCCTACCCAACTGAGAACGAGACCCCAAGCCGCAGTTTCCGATTTGAAAAAAGCAAGCAGTGTAGCTGGTGTGAATTTCATCTGGTCTAGCTCCCCGTTTTTTAAAGCACGACAGGAACTCCCTCTGTTAAAAAACGGATTTCAGATAAAAGCCCATCTTTCGTAGCTGCTTTAACCAGTCTTTCGGGCGGCTCATGCAGTGGCTCAAAGCTGAGTCGGTAAGTGCCGAAATGCATGGGTATCATCTGTCTGCCGCCGAGTTCACGGAACGCTTTGACCGCCTGTTCGGGCGAGATGTGAACATCGCGGCACGACGGCGGGTCGTATGCGCCTATCGGCATGAGCACCAGCTCTGGTTTCAGGCGGTGTCCTATCTCGCTGAAACCGTCGAAATAGGCCGAGTCGCCGACATGGTAAACCGAGCGGCCTTGGTAGTGTATGCAGAACCCGCCGTAACCCCTGTGCTGGTCAGCCAGCACCCGCGCCCCCCAGTGTTTCGCTGGCGTGAAAGTTATTTCCAGACCGTCGTAATCTATGCGATCCCACCATTTCATCTGGTGTATCTGTTTGAACCCTAAGCCCTCCACTAAGCTGCTAACGCCAGACGGCACTAGGATCGGCTGGTTGTTAGCCACCTTTTTCAGCGTGCGCCTGTTCAAGTGGTCGAAGTGTGCGTGTGTGATGAGCACCAAGTCTATGTTCGGCAAATCTTGAATATCAAATCCGGCGCACCTCAGCCTGCGTATGACCAGCAGCCAGTTGGCCCAGTTCGGGTCTATCAGAAGGTTGTGCTTGTCGGTCTGGATGAGAAACGATGCGTGCCCGATCCATGTCACACCGATGAACCCCTTTTTGATTTTTGGAAAAGTTGGCTTGTGGGGCTGGAAAAGTTGGCTTGTGGGGCTGTCCGTTCTTTTTTTGAAAAAGTGACGGAACCAGCACTTCCGCAATAAAATTGCGGTCGTTCCATTTTCGTTTTTTTTCTGGCGATTTCACAAAAAGATGGTTTTTCTTAAGTAGGGATATTTCTTGGCTTGCGCAAAATCAAAAATGCATAAAATGCAAAAATAATGACCAGCCCCAGCAATCCGAAACAAAAAGTGCGAGACGAAATACGTCAGCGCATACGCCATGTCACATCCGTTCTGCGTGCGAACTGGTCTAAGCGAGCCATGGAACAACTTCTATCCGTAGATGCTATTGCAAAGGCCAGCATCGTTTTTCTTTTTGCATCGCTTCCGAGCGAGATTGATACTGACCCTATATTCGAGCGTCTGCGCAGCAGCGGCAAGCGCGTGGCCATGCCGATACTTTTTAAAAACGACCCGCTCATGCATGCCGTTTTCGTTGAGAAACTGGAACAGCTTCACATGAACCCGCTCGGGTTCCGTGAGCCGCCGGACAACCAGTTCAAACGCTTGGAGCCACTTTTTCTAGATGTCGCCATCGTGCCGGGCGTAGCGTTCGACAGGAGCGGGCATCGTCTCGGGCGCGGCCAAGGATGCTACGATGTTTTTTTCCAGCGCACGAAATCCAAAGCCGTCAGGATCGGCCTTTTCTTCTCCATCCAAGAAGTTGAAAAAGTCCCCATAGAATCTTTTGATGAGCCGCTTGACTGGATCGTGACGGAGAAGGAAATAATCCGTTGCAACACCAGGCCAGCGAAAACATGACCAAACAAATGAAGTTGGGTTTTTTAGCCTATTTTCAATAAAACGGCTTATTTTATGCTTGCCAAAATCTCAAATTATCAGCAATAGATTGACTGCATTATGAAGAGAACTTATCAACCATCGAAAAGGCGTCGAGTCCGTCAGTATGGATTTCGTGCGCGTGCGACCACTAAATCAGGGCGTGCTATTTTGGCTCGTCGTCGCAGAGCAGGACGGATACGGCTCGTAGGGGCAGGCACGGAAAAGAAATACCGTCGTCATAACCACTAGGGTTTCGCCCAAAACTCAGGATACAGACTTGTCATCCCTGAGATTTACCAAAAGACAGCGTCTCAGGAGCAGGGGAGAGTTTTTGCTGGTTCGGCAAGAGGGCCAGCTTTACAGGGGGAGGTATTTTTTTGTGGGAATCCGCCCAGACGACTCTCTGCCCTCAGTGCGCGTGGGGATTGTAACTGGCAGAAAATATGGGAATGCTGTTGAGCGGGCAAAAATTCGCAGGCTTGTGCGGGAGCTGTTCCGCCTCAGCCAGATGCATTTTATTCTCAAAGCGGACATGGTCATCGTTCCGAAGCCCAATGCCCGCAAAATTACATCACCAGTTCTCCGCGAAGAACTGATCAAGCTATGGTCGCAATCAGGCATATTGAAAAAGTAGCACTGAATTTGCTTCTGGCACTCATCGCCATTTACCGCATTTTGATCTCGCCGCTGCTAGCGGCTCTCTTCGGCTCACTGGCTGGATGCCGCCATTCACCCACTTGTTCGCTTTACGCGCAAGAGGCACTGGCACGCCACGGGCTGTGGTTCGGCGGGCGTCTGGCCATCCTTCGACTGTGTCGGTGTCACCCGTGGGGAACTGCGGGGCATGACCCTGTTCCTCATCGTATGCCGCAGCATTAAACCAAACACACAACAAACACTATGGACAAAAAAAGTTTAGCCGTCGTCAGCATTTGCGTTGCGATAATGATCGCGTGGGATCCGCTCGTAAACAAACTTTACCCCCCAGCACCTCTCCCCAGCCATAAAACGGAGCCTTCGATACAGGGCAAAGGAGCGGCGCAACAGCAACAGAGCCCGGCACAGATCGGACTGCCATCCGCAAAACCGGAGCCCATCAAGCTCCAATCTGAATCCTATGCTGAAGCACCCGTTGTGGCTTCGATTGAGAACGGATTCGCACGCTACGATTTTGTTGCAGAGATGACTGGCATCCGTTCCGTCACACTCAAAAAGCACTTGGGCATCACCGAAGGCCCGATGGTGATCAACGGTCGTGCGCCTGGCCCAATCCTAGAGCTGCAAGGGCTCGGTGGCGAGTGGCAGTCTTCGCGGCAGCCCGAAATTGTTAGCGACGACAGTTCCGTGACTTTTAAAACGCAGGGAAAAGGTGTCCGGCTAGAAAAAGTTTTTTCAATACAGCCTGACTACTCATCCAAAGTCGCTCTCTCTTTTATCAATGAAAAATCTGAGCCCGTCCGCGTGGATGATTTCTGGGTCAGTTGCGGCGTTGGGGCACCCGTCCACGAGAACGACATGGCCATGTACATCGGGCTCAACGCCTACAACGGGAACGATTTTATAGCCAAAACGATGTCGGAGTTGGAGCAGAGCGGCTTTCTTTTCATCACATTCAGTCAGGCACGCCCGTTCATAGAAGATGTTCGCCCGTTCAAATGGGTGGCGAGCCACAACCAGTTTTTCGTCACTTTGGCCCAGATGAAAAATGCCGATTTTGCAGGCTACCGCATGGAGCAAGTGATTTTGCCGAAGTTTCGCCAGCAGCAAGAAAAACCGCCCGTTGGCATCCGCGCATGGGCTCTGGTTAAAGGTTTCAATATACCGGCCAACACATCCCATTCTATCGAGATGGATATATATAGCGGCCCGCGCGAGTACGAGCGGCTGCGCGACTTGGGTGATGGCAAGCACCTCGTAATGAACTTCGGTTTTTGGGAGTGGGTCAGCATACCGCTCCTGAACACCATGAACTTCATAAACGGCTGGGTCAAAAATTATGGCATCTCCATCATACTGATGGTCATACTCATCAAGGCCGCGTTCTGGCCGCTCCAGTCAAAGTCCAACAAAACAATGAAGCAGATGCAGGCCATCCAGCCCAAGCTCAAAGAACTACAAGAGAAGTACAAAGAAGATCCGCAGAAAATGCAGGTGGAAACGATGGGGCTATACCAGACTTACGGCATAAACCCGCTCGGCGGCTGCCTGCCCATGTTCGTCCAGATTCCCGTCTTTTTCGGTTTTTATTCCATGCTCCAAAGTGCCGTGGAGCTGCGCAACGCACCCTTTCTCTGGATACATGACCTCTCCCAGCCAGACACAGTTTGCACGATGCCAGGGATAGATATACCGATCAACCCGTTACCACTCGTGATGGGTCTCACTTCGGTCTGGCAAATGAACATCACGCCATCCACTGGCATGGACAAAGCTCAAGCCACAATGATGAAAATGATGCCCCTCATTTTTATCGTCATCTGCTATAACTTTTCCTCCGCGCTCTCGCTCTATTGGACGGTTCAAAACCTGATAAGCATCGCGCAAATGTACCACAACTTGCACGAGCCTCCTCCAAAACTGGAGAAGGTCAAAGCACGCCCCAAATCCCGCTGGCATGCTATGATGGAGATGGCCAAACAGCAGGCCGAACTAGAAAAACAGAAGAAAAAGAAAAAATAACCGCACGCAAATCGTGTTTAAAAAACCCTGTTCCTTCCATAAAATTAACCTTTTTTTGAAAAA
>JAIFLJ010000204.1 GCA_020049135.1 bacterium
GTGTGGAAAAATTATCGAGAAAGCGCTGGCTCGCGGGATTTTGATTTTAGGGGGCGGGAGGCATCACAATGTGCTTACATTTTGCCCGCCACTGATTATTTCAAAGGAGGAAGTCGTATGGACATGCGATGTGATAGAGGAAATATGGAGCAGCGTGTGATTGGCGTTGTACGGAGAGCATTTTTGCTGTGTGCATTTGTTCTTTTTGGTGTGTCGCCAGTTTGGGGTGAGCTAGAGGAACAGCAGTCACTAGGTGACGGAGGCGATTTTGATAAAGCCAAGCGGATGGTCGAGAGCTCATTTTCGTATTTCGAATCTGGTAAATACGATGAGGTTCTACAAAAGTTGTCCACGGCTGAAAGGATACATTCTGGAGTGCCCGAAATGTACAACCTCCGTGGCGCAGTCTATTCGCAACTGAAACAGTGGGATCAAGCAAAAACCTCGTTCGAGAAGGCGCTGGAGCTGCGCCCGTCGTTTTTTCCGCCGCGATTTAATTTGGCAGAGATTTTGTTTATGCAAGGGCGGTATATTGAAGCGCGGAAACAGTTTCAGCTTATAGTTTCGCAGATGCCTGCAAACGACATCGTGATGTTCAAGCTGTATTTGACTTATCTGATGGTTGACAGCGATGTGACCGAGGCTATGCGGATGCGCGACGCATTTCCTTTTTCTGGGGAAAGCCCTTTGCGGTTCTATGTTTTGGCTGCGTGGGAGTTTCGTCGTGGTGATCTGGAAATGGGCAAAAAATTGGTGGAAGATGCCAAGAAACTATATCGGACAGAGGACAATAAAATTTATTTGGCGGCCTTCAAAGATTTGAACTGGTGAATCTCCTTTGAAAATAGAAGGGAGCGGCGGCATCTTGCCGCCGAAAGAAGCAGGCAAGGATGCCCGCACCACATGTTCATCCCTTGCGGCGTTCGAGGAACGGGGTGACTCACCCACTTTTAATCACACCCGGCTGCGTGGCTGCGTGTGCGCACGAGCTTTTTGCTTGATCTTGGTGGGCGGCTCCAATAGTCTGCGGACTGCTTTGCGAGTTGCTGTTGTGCGACGATATTGAGATGCAGTTCGTTTGTGTGGGCCAGTTTTCAATCTAGGTATTCGGACGGCTGAAAATGGATGGGTGGCTGAGTGGTTTAAAGCACTCGACTTGAAATCGAATGTGTGCTTATACCCCACCGTGAGTTCAAATCTCACACTATCCGCTCTCTTTTTAGTTGTGGCGAGTGCCGTGCTGTGCTGCGGAAATTTCATGGGCTAGTTAAAATAAATGACAGAGGATCAAGACCATCATTTCATGGGTGAGGCATTGAGGCAGGCCAAAAAAGCCTTTGCCGCAGACGAGGTGCCTGTCGGTGCCGTAGTCGTTTTCGAGAACCAAATCATCGCCAAGGCTTACAACCAAGTTGAGCTTTTGAAAGATGCCACCGCCCATGCTGAAATGATCGCTATCACTCAGGCTGCTGCTGCACTGGGAAACTGGCGTCTGACTGGGTGCGACCTTTATGTGACCAAAGAACCGTGCCCAATGTGTGCAGGCGCAATGGTGCTTTCGCGTTTGAGAAAAGTTTTTTACGGGGCGCCAGATGCTAAATCGGGGGCAGCGGGTGGATGGATAAACCTTTTGAACGAGACGCGTCTGAACCACCGTTGCGAAACTGCCCAAGGGCTTCGCCAAGATGAGTGCGCCGGGCTACTTGTGGAATTTTTCAAAGCGAAAAGGGCGCTTCCCTGAATGGCCGGAGACTTGCGGTTGGACTCTGCGCCAGTCAAAAAAAAGGTGCTTGATTCAGGGTTCTGCGCGTGTGGCATTTCTGCCTCAGGCAAAGTTCCAGAAAAAGACTCTACTCGCCTGCAAGAATGGCTTGCTTTGGGGCATCAAGCATCCATGTCTTGGATGGCGCGCAATGCCCACAAACGCGCCGCTGCTGACCTTGTTTTGCCCGGTGCCAGCAGCGTGGTTTCAGTCGGTTTTTTTACTGGGCTTGCAGGAGCCGGAGAGTGCCGTGCTGGGCGTGTCGCCTCTTACGCACTGACGCCCGATTACCATTCGCTGATGCTGGAAAAATTAGACGCCATCGCATCATGGATCGGCGAGGCCTGGGGTGGCGTCTCCCGCACTTATGTTGATACGGGTCCAGTTCTCGAACGCGCATGGGCTGCACAGGCAGGCTTGGGCTGGATCGGCAAAAGCTCCATGCTCGTCTCAAAGGAGTTTGGCACATGCCTAATGTTGGGAGAGATCATAACCACAGTCCCATTCGCCACGGACGCCCCAGAGAAGCCTCGCTGTGGCAGTTGCAGGCGTTGCATGGAGCGATGCCCTAGCGGTGCTTTTTCTGAAGCTAGACTTCTCGATAGCCGCCGCTGCTTGGCATTCCTTACCATCGAAAACAAAGGCGAAATACCAGTGGAGTTCAGAAGCAAAATGGGCGACCGCATTTTCGGCTGTGACGAGTGCCAGCAAGCCTGTCCGTGGAACCGTTTTACCGACTCCTGTCCAGCGCCCGCCATGAAAAAAGAGTGGC
Source organism: bacterium (assembly GCA_020049135.1). GTDB lineage: Bacteria > Verrucomicrobiota > Verrucomicrobiia > JADLBR01 > JAIBCM01 > JAIFLJ01. Next base: position 2,535 of record JAIFLJ010000204.1, read on the forward strand.
CGCCAGATGGTGCGGGTGTGACTGATTTGCGCGGTTGGTTGAAGCTCAACGAAAATAATTTTCGCGAAATTTTTAAAAATTATCCAGTGCTGCGGGCTGGCCATAGAGGTTTTTTGAGAAATGTCTGCGTCGCACTTGGAAATTGCGGCACAGAGCAGGATTTGCCAGAACTAGAGCGCATGACACAGGCAGGAGACGGGCTCATAGCCGAACACGCCTCATGGGCTATCGCTGCAATACGGCGTAGAGTTTGTTGGCCCCCTATTGGCCTATAACACAAAAATTTGCGAACCTTTTTGTGTTATAGGCCACTAGCACCTCGCAATTCGATTTCATCCCATTTCCTTATCCACAATTTTCTTTCCCAGAGGCTTCAGGATGTCTGAATCTGCACCAAAACAGACAAGTCCACGCTGTTCTTCGAAGACCCCGCGTTTTTCTAAGTTTTTCAAAAATTTAGGAAAAGATGAAATTTTTGCTTGTCTTGTTTGGTGTATTGCCCCAAAAAGGCAAGCATGTCCAACCTCAAGGCAAGGAAAAGGTCAGCAGCACCATTGTGTGTCGGGGTTATCTTGCTGTCCATGGTATCAATTTCATTCTCACAGGAAGCTCGTTTGGGCGATGTGATGGATGTATCGAAAACGCCCAAGAAACAGGCGTCTTCTAAACCTGAGCCAGCTAAGGTGTCAGCACCACAGGAAAGCGATAAGCTCAGCCAACTTTTGCAGTCTGAAATGAGCCGTCGCCAAACGCTTGTTGCCGATTGTCAGCGGGCTGTGAAAGACGGACAACTGCTTTATTCCGCTGGTGATTTTGCCGCTGCGGCAGACCGTTTCCGTTTCGTGATTGGGAACTTGCCCAAATCCCCGCAGACGAGAAAAATTTATGAGGAGTCCGTGATTGGATTAGTAAACTCCGACACGAAGTTGGCCGAGAAAGCGATGGCTGACAAACGCTATGAGCAGGCGGGGAGTCACGCGGCCGAGGCGCTAGGCTACATGCCTGAAAACACCAAGCTCAAAGAGATCGTCAGCCAAGTGGACAAGCAGATCAAGCCTAACACAACTATTCCGTTGCACGCCCACACGCCAGAGGGGACGCCTGAAGTCATGACTCCTGATTTCATGCAGCGCATTGAAAAAGTCAACGAGTTGGTTTTCGAAGGGGACAGCCTTCGCGACACGGGGCAATATTTGAAAGCTGAAGACCGTTACAATCAAGTGCTACTCCACGATCCATACAATGAGACTGCGCGGGAACGGCTCAAGCGTCTTTCTGATCTTAAACTCAAGTACTATAAAGATGCCAAGCAACATACGCGGCAGGAGATGCTTTATGAAGTGACGAAGGCTTGGAGTAATCCCGCTACGCCAAAGAAAGATGCGAAGTCGGGTGTTGATGCGGAGACATCTACGAGCATCACACGTGTGGCGCAGATGGAAGAAAGGCTTAACTCGATCGTGGTGGATAGGGTATCGTTCGAGGATTCGACAGTTGAAGAGGCTGTGCAATTTCTGCGCCTCAAATCAAGAGAGACAGATTCTGGCGGGATAAATTTTGTTCTCAAATCGGCCACCACACCTGCTGCCGCTCCAGCTACGGGGACAGCAACGGCTGCTCCTGCGGTTGCCGCGCCAGCACCTACGGCAGCTCGTAAGGTAACTGTTACGGCCACTAATGTGACATTGGCATCGTTACTCGAACTCATCGTCAAGCAGGCTGGGTATATTTATCAGGTGCAAGAGTACGCGGTCTTGGTTGCGCCAGAGACAGAAAATTTGGATGTTCTCTACACCCGTGAATATCAGGTTCCCGCAGGTTTCTTTGGAACGCTAAAGGGTGGTGATGCAGCGGGAATGCGCGATGCAGTTAAGAAAAAATTGGAAAGCAATGGTGTTAAATTCGAAGGTAACGCCTCAGCCAGCTTCTTGCCGAGCAACAACAAACTGGTGGTCAGGAACACGATTGGAAACTTGAACCTCGTTCAGAGCATCATCAATGCAGATAGCAAAACTATACCGCAGGTTTTGGTCGAGACCCGTTTCATGGAAGTGAACCAATCCGACTTGGACGAATTGAGCTTCCGCTGGAATATCAACCGCCAGAATAGGCACATTCTTGATCCTGATGTTGGCACCACGCAGAGAACGCTTACTGATACACCTGGGATCAGGTCATCGGCTCCGAATACAGGTCAGGCTAACCCGCCATACGGAGATTTCCAGTTGCCGAGAGAAATGGCTGTTGGCAATGGTGGATTGACCGCCAACGGTTTGGACACTCTTCTTAATGCAGCAGCAGCCGGGTTTGGGCCGATAGGCCAAACAATGCAGAACGCATTCCGTCTCACGGGCGTAGATTTTGAGATGCTCATTTATGCTTTGTCGCAAAAGACTGGCACGGACTTGATGGCTGCGCCGAAAGTTGTTACAAAGAGCGGGCAGCAGGCCGAAATTAAAATCATCCGTGACTTTATGTACCCGGATCCGAACTCAATCACGCCTCCCACAGTTGACCCGAACATATCGCAGTTGCCAGGCGGCGGACAGTACCGACTCGTGACCCCGTCCACGCCTTCCACATTTAAAAGTGAGACGGTCGGCGTGATTTTGACTGTGAACCCTTCTGTCTTTCAGGATAACCAACTCATTGATCTGAAGCTAACGCCGCTGGTCAGGGAATTTGAGGGGTTCATAAACTATGGGAGTCCAATTAATGCTGTTGACTTGAATTCAGGCCAGTCTGTGAAGCAGACGGATAACTTTATCAACACGCCCGTCTTCAGCGTGAGGCAGATGAGCACAAGCGTGACAGTGCCAGACAAGCAGACCGTGATGCTTGGCGGAATGATCCGCGAAGACAGACAAGTCATCAACGATAAAATACCAGGGCTGGGTGATGTTCCGATGCTCGGCAGGCTTTTCCGTTCCAAGGTTGAGCAGACAATCAAAAAGAATCTTTTGATTTTTGTGACATGCACCATCGTCAAGCCAGATGGTTCCCTCTGGAATCCGATCAACTTGGAGGATTCGCAAAACTTCAACAATTGGCCCAAGTTCACAAATGTCAGGAGAGTGCAGCCAGCTTTGCCGCCTTCGCCCAAGTTTTCGCCGCGCGAAGAGCTGAGGCTTGAAGATTCTAAGGGAGCGTTGAAAGGAAAATGAAAACCATGTCGCAAACAAGCAAACAGGCGGGAGATTTCATGTTCGTAACGCATGTTGTAATGAAAAAGTTTTTACTGAGTTCGGTAGTACTAGTGGCGGCAGCATCGGTATCTTCTTTCGCACAAGAGAGCGCAAAAAAAGAGCAGCCCAAGCCTGCGCTTTCGGCTTTTGATCAAACGCAAGCCACATCTCAAGCTGCCATAATCAAAAAGCAGGAGTCTATTTTCAAAGCTAACGCAGCACTCAAGGCAGCCGATGATCTTTTCATCAAAGAGCAGTTTGTCCCAGCACTGGAAAAATACAGGGAAGTGATGACTATGCTTCCTACGCCCGCCCCTGCAACCGCAAAAATACAGAACCGCGCCTATGACGGTGCCGCAAGTTGTTTGCTGAACATGGCGCGCGAAGATGTTGCCACTGGTAAACTGGACTCTGCGAGGTCTCGCTGCGATGAGGCTCTCTCTTTTGCACCCGATAACGACAAGGTTAAAGAAGAGCGGGCTCGGCTCTACGCCAAAATGGGTATTGAGCTTGATGTATATGGGAAGCCGCGACTAGAAGAAAATCCGGCGGTGACTCCTTCACACCTTAAAAATATTGTTGATGTCCGTGGTCTGCTCAATGAAGGCACCGAGCTAATGAATGCTGGACGCTACGATGAGGCTGAGAAGAAATTCCAAGAAGTTTTGAAAACTGATTTGGATCCGTTCAATAGTGCTGCACGCAAAAAGATGGAAGAGTTGATATTGAAGAAGAGACGCTACGCAGACAAAGCCCGCGAAGTGACTCGCGAAGTCCGCATGGCCGATATTGACCGTGCGTGGGAGACACCAATTCCAGGGGTCAACCTCCGTTCCCAGCCGAATGCACAGGTGGCCACTATCAGCCGCTCTAATGTTGCACAGACAGAGCGTAAGCTGAAGACACTGATATTGCCGCAGGTTTCGTTCGAGCAGGCGTCCATAGAAGATGTAGTCAACTTCTTGCGTGCGAAAAGCAATGAGCTTGACCCACAAAGCCCAATTAACTTCGTCATTAACTTGGCTGGCGAAAAGGGTAATGAAATCTCGCTCTCAATGCACCAAGTTCCAATGATCGAAGTGATTCGCTACGCTACACAGATAGCAAATCTCAAATACACGATACAAGAGCGCATGGTCACAGTTGTTCCATTCACGGCATCTACGGAAAATGTCATCACGAAAGATTACATCGTTCCGCCTGATTTCTTCGCCGTGAGTGAAAAAACGGATTCTGGCGATACTTCTTCAAGGGGGCGTCGTTCATCATCGTCAACAACTCGCTCGCTGACTGACAAGGTTGTCTTGGAGCGAGATGTGGATGTCCGTCAGATGCTGATAGACAAAGGTGTCAACTTTGACGCCAAAGGTGCCACCGTCAGCTTTAACCCAAACAACAATTTGATGCGCGTCAGCAATACACCAGAAAACATTGAGCTTATAGAGGCATTGGTGGGGCCAGTGACCGCCACACCTGTGCAGGTGGAAATCGAGGCGAAGCTGATCGAGCTTAACCAGACGGATTTGGATGAAATTTCTACAGGGATGAATGTTGTCAAGGACGGTAACTACACTCAAAGTTCTGGCTCGCCGCTCCCTACACCTCTCCCAAATGGGGAGTCTTATGCCGATGGGATGGACGGGTTTAACCAAATGAAAGGTTTGCGATCCAATTCAGCACTGCAGCAGAACAGGGTTGACGGGCTTTTAGCTAGGGGTCTTCAAGCACCTTCAACTAATAATTTGAATTTCCAAGCAAAAGTGCTGAACTATAACTTGGATGTTTTGGTTCGAGCGTTGTCACAAAAGAAATCAATTGACCTTTTACAGGCACCAAAAGTTAGGGTAAAAACAGGCGAGAGTGCCAAAATCGAGATAGTCCGTAAGTTTCAATATCCAGAATCGTTTACGGCTCCTGTTTTGCCTGCTGCACAGAGTGGAAATGCGCCTATAACGGCTCCACCAACGGTGACACCTACTCAGCCTTCTGGTTTCAAAGAAAAAGATATTGGCGTGACGCTTACAGTTACACCTCAGGTTTCAGGGAACATGATTGACATGACACTGACGCCTAATGTGACAGATTTTGAGGGTTTTATTAACTACGGCACACCTGTTGATGTGAATGTTAGTGGACGTTCGATGAGGTTGACGGAAAACTATGCTAATGTGCCTGTTTTCAGCACTAGAGGTGTGACTTCAAATGTGCTGGTTCAAGATGGTAGAACAGTTGTTCTTGGCGGATTGCTCAGGGAAGATATTCAAAAAATTGAAGACAAAGTGCCACTTCTCGGCGACATTCCTGTCTTAGGGCGCATGTTCCGCTCCAAAGTAGATCAATCCATCAAAAAGAACCTGATGATTTTTGTCACGCCCCGTTTGGTGAAGCCTACTGGCGAGCTTGTTAACGAAATTGAGCCGCCCGTGATTTCTGCCAAGAAAACGGCTAGTGCAAGGTAAAACCGAATAGTTTGCATAGTCCTGCAATCTTGGTCAGGGCACTGTCTTGAAGAAGTAACAGGAAGAAGTGGCTAGCGACAAGGGGAATACGCGGAGCGGGATGAAATCGAATAACGAAATCGAAAACGAATTTCGAAAGGAAGAAAAAAGAGATTTAACCACATAGAGCACATAAATCACAAAGGAAGATTTTGTGATACAGTCCATTTTTGTGCCCTTTGTGATCTTTGTGGTTAATAATCTTCTTGGCGTCTTTCTCTCTTGGCGTGAGAAGAAAAGAGATTTAACCACGAAGGGCACGAAACACACGAAGGAAGAGGGAACTTTTTCAATCCTCAATCTGGGCATAATGATCAGTTTGGAATTTGCCTGGAGATTGTCTGCGACCCCCAAAAAGTCGGCTTTGAGTTTTTCTATATTACCAAAAGAATTGTTCATAGCTGAGACCGACTAGACCACAGAATGAATTGCCTAAGCGGGAATGAAAAGTCTTTTTATCCAAATTCTCTTCTCCGTGTCTCTGCGCCTCCATGGTGAATTTCCTCCCATTTTCATTTCTCATGATGTTTGCGGAACAGGCTATTTTCTATCCTTTTCGGAAAGCGGCGGGGTTGGTGCCTGTGTGCCGTCGCAGGGCGCGGCTGAAATATGCGGGATCGTTGAACCCACAAATACGGGCGATTTCTGAAACGGGGAGACGCGTCTCTTTCAACAGGGAGAGAGCTTCTTGGATGCGGCGTGCCACGAGGAAGTCCACCAGCGTAATCCCGTGCGCCTGATGAAATGCCCGGCTCAGCGTGGAGCGGTTCACGCCTATTTTTTCTGAGACGGTTTGCACGGAAAGTTGCGGGTCGGAAAAACGGAGCCTGATCAGTTCTGCTGCTTCGTGTGCGATTCCTTTGCTGGCACTTTCCGCCTCTTTGCCCGAGGCGAGGGCGAAGATTTTGTAGGCTGTGGCACTGGCGCGGCGTTGGGCCGAGGCCGTGATACCGCGAATTTCTTCGCCCAGTTCCTTGTAGAGATATTCGGGGCAGGCTCCCGGTCGAGTTGCCGCCCTGCCGAATCCGAGTGAGCGGACGATTCCTGTGGCGAGTGTGCCGTCCACGGTCAACCACCAGTAGCGCGATGGCTTTTTTGCTGTGATCAGCAGGCGATCACCAGGGGAAAGCACCGACGCCCCTCCTTCGGTAACAGTCCAAACTTTTTTCTCGGCACGGATTTCTAGTTCTCCGTTCAATATCCAGATCAGGTGGACAAAATCTATGCTCTTGTCCACATCGGTCCACCCTTCTTTTACACCGTAAAACCCAATGCTGCGGACGCTCATCGGCAGGGGCGCAGAAGCGATTTTTGCGGGACGGAAGAGGATGTGGCTTTTCTCGATAAAGAGCGAGTGCGAGTGCGCGGAAGGACGGCGAAAGAGAGACTTTTCAGTCTGTTTTATCGGTCTGGACGACTTGTTTTTTAAGATCACAATAATCCAAGTATTAGCACAACGCTCCCGTTGATTTCAAGAGAGATATGGGCGATTATTTTCTCACAAACAAAAAAAGGAAAAGCACAAGATGAAAACTATTTTGACTGTAATCGGCGGCGGCAGCGTTAACTGGATGCCCACTCTCATGCGGGATGTTTATATGCTCGATTCTCTGGAGGGTGGAGAAATACGACTCTTTGATCCTTGCACCGAAAGAACAGATGCCATTGCTGGAATGCTTCGCCAATTCAACAAACAGCAGAACAAAGACTTCAAAATCACGGTTCACACAGACCGCAAGGAAGCTTTGGCAGGCGCAAAAATCGTCATTTCCACTTTCTCTCCTGGCGGCATAGACGGTCTCCACTACGACCTCGAAGTGCCAGTCAAATACGGGATTGTCCAACCGGTTTCTTGCACGATCGGACCCGCTGGTATTTCCAACGCCATCCGCACGGTGCCGGAGGCTTACGAGCTGGTGCAGGACATGGAGGCTGTCTGTCCTGGCGCGTGGCTTTTGAGTGAAACTAATCCCATGACCGCAGTAACACAGGCGATGAACGCTGCGGCGAAAACGGTCAAGGTGATCGGGATGTGTCACGAGTTCCACGCTTTCGGGGAAATTTCCCGTGCGATTTTCGGATTCAACCCGCCCGAAGAACTCAATCTTTACGATTACCTCTACCGTTGGCTTCCAGAACAGGGCTTGGACTTTACGGTTTGCGGAATCAATCATTTCATCTGGTTGACCGAAGCGAAACTCAATGGCAAGGACGCGCTCGACATTCCCCGCGAGTATGCGAGCAAGAACCAGTTACGACTCGCCAAGTCTTCGTGGAAATCGCCTTTCGATAACTGGGCACCGCGCACCAGCGAGGATGATTTTAGCATCTACCCTTGGGACAACGAATGGCAGGCGAAGCTCGAAGCGTGTCGCACTTGGGGCTTTCTTTCCATCGGGGGAGACCGTCACCTGATCGAGTTCATCCCAGCACTTTGCAATGTTCGCAACGGGTTCGGCATGCAATACGGAGTGAATAAAACCACGGGCGACCACCGCAAGCACCTGATGGAAATGCGTCTAAAAACCATCCAAAACTATGCGAGTGGTGCGGAAAGCATTGAGTGGAAGAAGAGCCCCGAAGAGCTAACTTGCGTGATTCAAGGCATCCTCGAAAACAAACCCATGCCCTGCATCGTGAATTTGCCGAATACGGGGCAAATCGAAAACTTGCCCATGGGTGCCATCGTTGAAACCTTTGCCACGGTGGACGGTCAGCGGATCACTCCCAAACCCTCGCGCAAACTCCCCGAAGTCATGGCGGTCTGGGCGCGGCTCCATCTCGCTGTCGTGGATCTGACGGTCAAAGCGGGGATGGAAGGGAGTCGGCAGCACTTGGTCGAGGCTCTCTCGCTCGACCCGCTTTGCGGGCAGATGGATTTCCGCGACATCCCGAAATTGGCGGACGACATCCTCAGGGCAACGCGGAAATGGTTGCCGAGATTTGGAGGAGGGAAGAGCTGAGGAAGAAGTGGAAAGCGACAAGGGGCAAGCGACAAGGGGAAGACGCGGAGCGGGAGTGAAATCGAATAACGAAATCGAAAACGAATTTCGAAAAGAAGACTCAGAAATTATGAGTTTTAAAACTCTCAAGTCTTGCTCTGCGTCTCTGCGCCTCTGCGGTGAGGAAAATCGAATAACGAAAGGAAGGCGCAGGGTGTAAGAACGGAGTTGGGTATCTTACTGAGAAATGGATGTCATGAAAAAACAAGAAAATGTCATTAATGAGGAAGACTTCTCTGTTTGGAGAGATAAAGTATAAAGTTGTAATCGTATGAAAGCATTATTTAACGGTGGAACCAGCAACAGCAGTAGCACCTGCGTCCGGCTGGATTTTCCGTTTTTCCTCAGAGATGGCAAGTCGGCTCATTTTATGAATACCGACAACCTGCGGTTTGAAAAACAAGGAAAAAATAATATATGAAGAACCGATTACTCCGATTTTTGAATCTCCTTTTTCTGTCCTTCGCCGCTGGCAATTTTGTCTCGGCTGCCGAGGCTCCTCTCCCCGACTATCGCGAAGAGTTGAAAAAGACGGCTCCGTGGCTCGATGAAATCAAGGTCAGAAAAGATAATCTCTGGCGTCCCAAATACGATGGGGCAGAGAAAGAGACGAAAGCTAGTAGGACTAAGATCGTTAGCTATGCGGGCAAATGGACGCGGCACAACTACGGCGGGCACGATGGTCTTGTGGGTTCGTGCGGCTGGCGTTACGCCAGCTCCACATTCACTCCCAGAAAGAGGCCAGACGAAATAGCTCAGTTCATTTTTGACACCTACGATGTGGACGGCGACGGCGATAAAAAAGACGATTTCGTGTTCTCGCTCGTGCATAGCATGGATGTGCCCTTGAGCATTCCCAAGTGGCCTGCCGCCTCAATGTTTCCCGAAATTCTCAACGGCGTTTTCTATGGGGGGATGACGATTTATACTGCCAACAACGATGCCTCTAAGATCACCAACTACCTCTACGAAATGGGGGTCAATCCCGACCACAGCTCCACCTTTTACGACACCCGCGCCGAAGATCATCCCATCAACGGGGCGCGACACTCTAAAAATCCTGGCAGTTTCCTCAAGCACTATGTGACGATGCTCTGGAAGAAGGAGGATTTTCTCAACGGGGGAGACAAGGCGCGGGTCAGCTTCGATGACTCCAGCCGCTTGGCCTTTCTTTGCACTCGTGGCTACTGGTATGGGTGGAACGACATCCGCTATGTGGTTCAAAACGGGGAGGTCTTTTATATTTCTGAAATCCTCCCCGAGATTCCGGACTATGCGTTTAAGGATGCCACCCGGCTCAAGAAAAAGTCCGGGTATCTTCCCATTGGGTATCCCACCAAGCTGACTTGGGCGGTTTACAAACCGGAAGGTCACAAGGTGGATTTTGATCCTACCAAGGCGGAATTCAAAAAGGTCAACTTCGATGATGTGCGCGTCGTGGGATGGTATCTTTCCAAAACCGATAACTCCAACGCTCAGACCCACTCCAAGTGGTATGGCTTCGATTGCGATGCGGTGGTTCATCGCCCCGCCTCGGTTCCAAGTCCCAATATCTCCATGAAAGAGGTGAAAGAGGGCAAACTGCCCCCATTTTACATGAGCCTCACCGAAGTGCCCTACAAGCTCTGGCAAGAGGTCATCTACAAGTGGGGCGACAGCCCTCACTATGTGCTCGAAGGGCGTTATGTGTATGACAAGAGCGGGAGCATGGGCAGCATGGCTTACGGCAAATGCGAACATTCGCACGATGAGCCGCTGACCGACATCACATTCTACGATGCCCTGGCTTTGTGCAACACCCTGTCCGAATACGAGGGGAAGACGCCCGTTTATTACACGGATCCCGAAATGAAGACCGTTTTCCGCAACCAACATCTCTGGACGCGAGCCAACTACAACGGAAAAGGCATTGTTGAGTCGCGCAATTTTGTGAATCCCACGATTCATACCGTCCCGATCCCCAAGATTTTTGCCAAGTGGTCTGCCGACGGACACCGTTTGCCTACATCCGCCGAGTGGTCGGCTGCGGGCGGCAAGGCTGAAGGCGAAAGGCGGAAGGCGGAAGGAACTGCACCGGTAGGGACAAGTAAACCGAATGCCAAGGGCTTTTACGATCTGGGTGGCAATGTCAGCGAGTTCGTCTGGAGCTTTGGCGATGTTTACGACCCCGCCCAAGACCCGGAGGTGTTGGCTTTGGGGGGGAACTTCTTGCCAGAGGGTCAGACGGTTTCTCCCTACGGCGACCGTCCTTGGCAGGGCAGCGGTGCTATCGGAGTCCGGCTTGTTTGTCGGAATGCCGGATTGCCCGCCCCAGACTCGTCTGCCGATGCGGGCAACGCCACCGTGCTAAAAGCCAAGAAAGAGACTGTCATTGGCAAGAAAGAGGCACCGAAAGTTTCGCAAGCACTGATTCCGATGGTCAATCTCCCGGCAGGTTCGTTCGTGCGGGGTTCCGATAAAAAAACGGTGAAAATCGCTGCCATGCATTACGCCAAAACGAACACGACTTACGACCAATGGAAAACCGTGAAGCAATGGGGTGAGGCGAACGGCTACGACTTCAACCACAGCGGCGACATGGGCAGCATGGCGTGGTTTGATTTCACCCATCACCCCGATGAACCTGTGACACACATTCAGTGGTTTGATATGATCACTTGGTGCAACGCTCTTTCCGAAATGGAAGGACGCACGCCCGTCTTTTACGAAGACGAGGAGTGCGCCAAGGTCATCCGCAAAGCTTTTCATTTCAAGCCAATCAAACTCGATGCATGGGATTTGATCGCGGTGGATTTACCGCCGGAGTTTAAGGACTTTCCTTACAGTCTCTCCGATGCACGCGGTTCATCCCCTTTTATTTTTTCCCGATGGGATGCGGATGGCTACCGTCTCGCGACCGATGCGGAATTCGAATACGCCACACGAGGCGATGCCAAAACAAAATTCCCTTGGGGCGATGACGAAAAACAAAAGGACGAATTCGTCTGGCATCTTGAAAATTCCAGTGGGCGCACACACAAGGTCGCCCAAAAGAAACCCAACGGCTTCGGGCTTCACGACATGCAGGGTTTGGTGTTTGAAGTGCCCTTTTCTTCCTCAATGAACAAGGACAAAGATCGCCCTTACGCCCTCGATTTGGACAATCCGATCAATTCCCAATTTTCCATTTACAAAAAAGACAAAAGCGTCAACCAGCACCTTGCCTATCGCGGCCTTCTGGGTGGCCCCTCCTTCCTTCACGGAAGCGTGGTGATTAACGGTAGGGGCGGCATCTATTCGGAAAACAACCCCGAAATCCATGCCACGCACTATTATCCAGATGTGAGCTTTCGTGTCGTCCGCTGCGAAGCGGGCACCCATCCCCGCGACGGTTTGCGTCCGCTCGCTGAAGAGGAAATCATTCAGCACTTGAAAATCGAAAAAAACAACTGGTTCGAGTTTGGTAAATGAAACTAGTGGCCTATAACACAAAAATTTTCGTATGAGTGACGATCAAAACAGCCTAGCATCGAGGCGCAAGGAGGGAGGATATCCGTTGCGATACCTGACCGACGCGCAACAAAGAGGACGGGCTGTTTTTATCGCCATCCTTCGGACAGTCGCGGGGAGGGGCGTTT
>JAIFLJ010000259.1 GCA_020049135.1 bacterium
GGCATCGGTGGCGAGTTCCCGCTCGATCCTGATCCGTGCGATGACCCACCACGCGAGGGGGTTCCACCAGTGGGTGATGGCGACGGCGAGAGAAATCCAGTGCGTCCAGAGATCAAAGCGTTTCAGGTGCATGCACTCGTGGAGGATCACGAGGCGCAGGCGCGCGGGCTCGATGCGCGTCTGGATGTCGGGCGGCAGGAGGAGTGTCGGGGCGAGAAAACCGAAAAGCGAGGGGCCCGCCGTCCCTGAGGTCAGGTAGGCGCGGGGCGGTTGGCGCAGCCCGCAGTCTTGCGCGGCGGCCTTGATGAGGTGCTGGAGCGCGGCATCGGGGCGTGTGCGCTCTCGGAGAAAGTGGCGATAAAATGCGACCTGCTTGATGAGCAACCAGCCCAACCCCACGGCAACACCTGCCAGCCAGAGGGCGAAAAGGATCTCCGTCCGCTCCCACTGCCGTTTTGTGATCTGGGACGGCGCGGGACCAGGTTCGTGCAACGAGGAGGGAGGTGCTGGGGTTGGCGTTGTTGGCAAGAGATTGGGGGCGGGGGTTTCTGGAAGAGCCTGTTCCCACGCCACGGCTGGGGTGGGCGGGATGTAACGATATGCACTGGCTGGGCTGGACGGGAGGGCGGGGAGCAGCAGACGACAGGCGACCAAGAGCCAGAGCGCGTGCCGCCAGCGGGGGGGGATGCTACCTCTGAAAATGGCGAGCAACACAAAGGTGCAAAGTGCCATGCACCCCGCTTGCCAACCCGATTCTACCAACCAATTTAATACGAATTCTTGCATGTTCATTTGGAGCCTTTTTCTTTCTGGTCGAGGATTTGGCGCAACGCAGCGATGTCTCCAGGGGAAAACTTGGCTTGCTTGGCGAAGTGGACGAGGAGGGGTGTGGGTGCTCCGCCGAATACTTTGGCGAGAAAACTTTTCCCTTCTTTTTCTACGCACTGCTGGCGGGTGATGGTGGTGGAGTAGAGAAACTTGCCGTCGAGCTTCTTAGCTGCGACACATTTTTTTTCCATTAATCGGGCGAGGAGAGTGCGGACGGTATTGGGAGCCCACTTGCGCTGTTTTTGAATGCGTCTGGTGATTTCAGCGGAAGTTAGCGAGGCCTGGGTCCACAAAACCTCCATCACCTCCCATTCCGCTTCTGATATTTTTATATTTTTCATAGACGACGAATAAACTACATTCATAGTTTCGTCAATTACATTTGTTGTTTTTATGGCGGTTTTTTTGATGAGTCACCATGTTCTGCGGGCACAAGAAGCGATGAAAATGTGGTGCGGACATTCCTGTCTGCATCTTCAGATTTTGACAGCGAGACACATAGAATGGGATTTTGAGATGGTCGGTGTCTTTTCTATCCTTCGCGGTTTCCTGCCTTCGTGTGAGTCATTCCGTTTTGTCTTGTGAATATTACAGGCTCGACAATTTACATTCTAAGCCTAGAATAATCAGCCACATGAAAAAAGCATTGATTACAGGGATAACCGGGCAGGATGGCTCGTATTTGGCAGAACTGTTGCTGGACAAAGGCTACGAAGTGCATGGCATCATACGCCGCGCCAGTTCGTTTAACACGGGGCGACTGGAGCATATCTACAAGGACTCTCACTACAAAGATGCCCGCCTTTTTTTGCACTACGGCGACCTGACCGATGCAGTCATGCTTTCCAAGCTGCTTTACCAAGTCAAACCCGATGAAATTTATAATCTCGCCGCGCAGAGCCATGTTCGCGTGAGCTTCGATATCCCAGAATATACGGGCGATGTGACCGCGCTAGGCACACTTCGCATCCTTGAGGCGATCCGCGAGACGGAACTCCAGTGCAAGTTTTACCAAGCGTCCAGCAGCGAGATGTTCGGCAAAGTAATGGAGACACCGCAGAAGGAGACCACGCCGTTTTACCCGCGCAGCCCCTATGCTTGCGCGAAAGTTTTCGGGCACTGGCTGACGGTGAACTACAGAGAGAGCTACAACATGTTCGCGTGCAGCGGAATCTTATTCAACCACGAGTCTCCTAGGCGTGGCGAAACATTCGTTACGCGCAAAGTCACCCGCGCCGTGGCCCGCATCAAGGCTGGCGTGCAGGATGCGCTTTACATGGGCAACCTCGATGCCAAACGCGACTGGGGTTACGCGCCAGAGTATGTCGAGGCCATGTGGCGTATGCTGCAGCAGGACGCCCCAGATGATTATGTGGTTGCTACGGGCGAGACACACACGGTTCGCGAATTTTTGGAAGAGTCCTTCGGCTATGTTGGCTTGGACTGGCAAAAATATGTGAAACAGGACCCGCGCTACTACCGCCCGGCGGAAGTGGACTTGCTTTTGGGCGACCCGTCCAAAGCCAAAGAGAAACTGGGTTGGGTTCCTAAAACCCTATTCGTTGATCTGGTGCGCATCATGGTGGATGCGGACATGAAGGCGCTGGACTTAGAGCTGCACGGGACACGCAACGCTGGCCAATGAGCTTCTGGGAAAAACAGCGCGTGCTTGTAACTGGTGGCTCCGGTTTTTTGGGCTCCCATCTGATGCGCCTTTTGCAGGCGCAGAATTGCGGTGCGCTTATTGCACCGAGGAGCAGCGAGTACGATCTGGTCAAAGGCGGCGAGGCGGAGCGTCTTATAGCGGATACTCGCCCCACGCTCCTGTTCCACTTGGCCGCTATCTGTGGTGGCATAGGTGTCAACCGTGCGCACCCGTCTCGTTTTTTTTACGGTAACGCGATGATGGGCATACAGCTCATCGAAGAAGCGCGGAAGGCTGGCGTGGAGAAGGCTGTGATAGTGGGGACGATTTGCGCGTACCCGAAATTCACGCCTGTTCCGTTCAAAGAGGAAGATTTGTGGTCGGGCTACCCGGAGGAGACCAACGCCCCATACGGGCTGGCAAAAAAAATGCTCCTCGTTCAGGCGCAGGCGTGCCGCCAGGAGTTCGGTTCCAATTTTATATATTTGCTGCCCGTCAATCTCTACGGGCCAGGCGATAATTTTAACCTCGAAACCTCGCATGTCATACCTGCGCTGATCCGCAAGATGGAAGACGCACGACTGAGCGGCGCGAAAGATGTAGTGCTGTGGGGGACAGGAGGGGCGTCGCGCGAATTTCTTTTCGTGGAAGATTGCGCAAGAGGGATGCTGCGTGCGGCAGAAAAATACCACGGAGCAGAGCCAATTAACCTCGGGGCGGGCTTCGAAATTACGATACGCGAGCTGGCCGAGAAAATCAAAAAACTCACTGGGTTTACCGGGGATATTATATGGGACGAAACGAGGCCGGACGGGCAGCCGCGCCGCATGTTAGATGTTAGCCGCGCCGAGAGGGAATTTGGTTTTTGCGCATCAACTACGCTTGACGAAGGGCTGCTCAAAACGATCGCATCTTACCGCTCTGAGCACGCAAAATGAAGTGTGTGCGCCTGATTTTTCAAAAAATAACATGCACGAAAAAAATCGTTTTTTCAGAGGTAAAACAGCCTTTATTTTCGTGGTTAAAATAAAAAATCAAAAAAAATTAAAAAAGTTATTGCCAGAGAATTTGTTTTCACTATATTCAGCGTTCCTTTCGCTTCTGGAGAACACATTACTGAGTGTGTTTTCAGAGGAAAAAGGGGCGGCTGCAAAGCGAGTGAAAGATTGCGGTGGAGCTGCTGAATAATTTAAAAGAAGGAAAAGTTTGTGCCGACGATAAACCAGTTAGTGAGAAAAGGACGCAGCAAGGTGGGCTACAAGAGCAAGTCACCATCGCTCCAAAAAGCACCGCAACGCCGTGGCGTGTGCGTGCAGGTGATGACCCGCACGCCCAAGAAGCCTAACTCGGCTTTGCGCAAAGTTGCCAAGGTCAAGCTGACCAACGGGCAGGTAGTTATCGCGTACATTCCTGGTGAAGGGCACAACCTGCAAGAGCACTCAATCGTGCTGATTCGTGGCGGTCGTGTGAAGGATTTGCCGGGCGTTCGTTATCATATCGTCCGTGGCACACTGGATTCTCTTGGAGCTGTTGGTCCGAGCAACACCAACAAGTTGAATCGCAATGTTTCCCGCAGTAAGTATGGGGTAAAGAAGCCCAAGGCAGGTGCCGCGGGTGCCTCAGCGAAAAAGTAAAAACAACTGATAAAACTAACAACGAATTATAAATTTGTATGGCACGCCGTCGCAGAGCAATTAAAAGGGAGGTCAATGTGGATCCCCGTTACGCCAGTTCCCAGGTTTCTCGCCTGATAAGCACCGTTATGAAATGCGGCAAGCGTTCCGTGGCTGAGAGAATTGTTTACGGGGCAATTGATGAGGTTAATAAAAATGCGCAGCCTGGCGCGGCTCCTCTGGATATTTTTAACAAAGCGGTTGACATGGCGAAGCCCCGCGTGGAAGTGAAGGCGCGGCGGGTTGGTGGTGCTACTTACCAAGTGCCAACGGAAGTTGCGGGCGACCGCGGTGCTTCGTTGGCTATCCGTTGGCTTGTGGCTTTCTCGCAGAAGCGTAAAGGCATAACTGCACGCAAAGCGCTGGCGCAAGAAATCAAAGATGCTGCTGCCGGCCAAGGTGGCGCAGTGAAAAAGCGTGATGATGTTCACAAGATGGCGCAGGCTAACAAGGCGTTCGCGCATTTCAGGTGGTAATTTTTAAAATTTTGTTGTATGAGCAATCCTAATTCACCAAAACGAGCCTATGCCCTTGAGCGGACGCGCAACATAGGAATATGTGCGCACATTGACGCTGGAAAAACTACGCTTACTGAGCGAATCCTTTTTTATACGGGCATGATCCATAAGATCGGTGAAGTTCACGAGGGAACGACCGTTACTGACTGGATGGATCAGGAGCGCGAGCGTGGTATCACAATCACATCCGCTGCTACAACATGTTTCTGGGGACAGCGCAAAGATGAGGGTGTTTACAAGGCGTTTGAAGGTGTCAAGCACAGGGTTAATATTATTGATACCCCAGGCCATGTGGACTTCACTGCTGAGGTAGAGCGTTCACTTCGTGTTCTTGATGGCGCAATTGCAGTTTTCTGTGGTGTTGCAGGTGTTCAGCCGCAGTCAGAGACAGTCTGGCGGCAGGCTACTAAGTACAATGTTCCGCGTATTGCTTTCGTGAACAAGATGGATCGCGTTGGGGCGAATTTTGAAAACGCTATCAAGACGATGCGTGAGAAGCTGAGTGCGAATGCTTGGCCGATTCTCTATCCGATGGGTGCAGAAGATCAGCTCAAGGGGCAGATTGATATTATCAATCTCAAGGGAGTGATTTACAGCGACAACGACAAGATCGGTTCTACATATCAGATTGTTGAGTTGACGCCTGAACAGCTCGAATTGGCTGAAAATGCTCGCCAAGAACTGATTGAGGCATTGTCAAATGTTGATGATGAGATGGCAGAACTTTTCCTTGAAGAAAAAGTTCCCACGGTTGAGCAGATCAAGGCGGCAGTGCGCAGGGCGACGATAGCTAACAAGTTTGTTCCTGTTGTGGGTGGAAGTGCATTCAAGAACAAGGGTGTGCAATTTTTAGTGGACGCAGTGATTGATTATCTGCCGAGCCCCGTTGATATTCCTGCTGCTAAGGGTCTGGATCCCGATGATATATCTAAGAGCATAATCGCTGAGCCGGATGATAGTGGTAAATTTTGCGGTCTAGCGTTTAAGCTTTGGACTGACCCATTTGTTGGAAAATTGATTTTCTTCCGTGTTTACAGCGGCTCCATCAAGAAGGGTGATACGGTTTACAACCCGCGCACGAACAAGCGCGAACGCGTCAGTCGCATCATTCAGATACAGGCTGATAGGCGTGAGGATATTGACGAGGTGTTTTCTGGCGACATAGCCGCGACGGTCGGCATGAAAGATGTCAAAACTGGCGACACATGGTGCGATGAAGATCGTCCGATCATGCTTGAGCCGCCTTCATTCCCTGAGCCAGTTATAAGCATGGCTGTTGAGCCTAAAACCAAGGCCGATCGCGAGAAAATGGGCGAGTCGCTTGGTCGCTTGGCGTCCGAAGATCCCACGCTTACCGTTTGCACGAACGAGGAGACGGGGCAGACAATTTTGGCGGGCATGGGCGAGTTGCACCTGGACATTATTTTAGATCGTTTGAAAAGGGAGCACAATGTTGAGACGAATGCAGGAGCTCCGCAGATCGCATACCGTGAAACAATTTTGCAGCCTGCCGATGGTGAAGGCAAACTAGTCAAGCAGTCGGGTGGGCGTGGTCAATACGGGCATGTCATTTTGGATGTGGCTCCTCTGGAACGCGGCAAAGGTTTAGTCATAGAGAATAAAGTTGTTGGGGGTAATATTCCCAAAGAATACATCCCGGCTGTCAAGAAAGGCATCGAAGAAGCAGTTCTTAATGGTGTGGTGGCTGGATATCGCGTTATAGACATCCAGGTCAATATTCTCGATGGTTCATACCATGAAGTTGACTCCAATGAGTTAGCTTTTAAAATGGCTGGTATTTTTGCAGTTAAAGATGCGATGAAAAAAGCGAAGCCTATTTTGCTTGAGCCTATGATGAAAGTCGAAGCGGTGACGCCCGATGAGTTTCAGGGCGACATCATGGGCGATCTCAACCGCAGGCGCGGGCGCATCATGAATATCGAAAACAAACAGGGGGCGTCTTTGGTTCATGCGGAGGTGCCGCTGGCAGAAATGTTTGGATACTCGACCGCGATTCGTTCGATGTCGAAAGGCCGAGCGGCCTATTCGATGGAACCATCGCATTTTGAACAGGTGCCGACGCAAATTCAGGCGGCTATTGTGGATCAGAAGAAATAAGGAACAGGACGGAGTTATGGCAGGCCAACGAGTTCGTATTAGATTGAAAGCTTTCGATCACCGGATTTTGGATCATTCCACATCTGAGATCGTAGAAACAGCAAAGCGCACTGGAGCGAAAGTTTCAGGTCCAGTGCCGCTACCTGTAAAAATTGAGCGATTCACAGTAAATCGTTCACCGCATGTTGACAAGAAGAGCATGGATCAATTCGAGATGCGCACGCACAAGCGTATGCTAGACATCATTGATCCAACAGCCAAAACGATTGATGAACTGAAAAAACTTAACCTGCCTGCGGGCGTGGATATCACCATCAAGATATAAAGTTATGAGCGTAGGATTGATTGGAAAAAAATTGGGCATGACCCGTGTGTATAACGAAAAGGGCGTCGTGCAGCCTGTGACGGTGCTGCATGTGGGCGGCAATATTGTTACGCAGGTAAAAAGTGTAGAAAAAGAAGGCTACTCCTCAGTGCAAGTCGCCTATGGCGATCAGAAGGAATCTCGTCTTAGCAAATCCCAGCAAGGGCATCTAAAAAAAGCTGGTGTGACGCCAAAGAGCATTCTCCGCGAGTTTCGCGCAGAGGCTGGGGATTGGAAAGCTGGGGTAGCTGTTCCTCCTAGCGTATTTGTCAAAGGACAAAAAGTTGATGTGATGGGAGAGTCAAAGGGGCGCGGTTTTGCTGGTGTTGTTAAAAAGCACGGCATGGCTGGTCAGCCTGAGACGCACGGCTCGATGATGCATCGTCGAAACGGTTCGATAGGTAATCGTTCTACGCCAGGTCGTATTTGGAAAAACAAAGGTATGCCAGGCCACATGGGAACTGACCGTGTGACAACACAGAACTTGGAAGTTGTTCAGGTTCGCGATGAGGATGGAGTGATTTTGGTCAAAGGAGCGATTCCTGGAGCCACAGGATCCATAGTTATAGTTTGTGAAGCCATTAAAAAACCCAAAGCGGTGGTGGCAAAAAAATAATCAGTCCGATAAAGGGTTGGTGAATATAGAAAAAATATGAGCGCAAAGATTCTTACATTGGATGAGGCAGCCAAAGAGATGGCGGTGGACTTCATCAAGAACGGGCGGGGAACGCAGGCGGTTCACGAAACCGTGGTAGCGCTCCGCGCTAATCGTCGGTCGGGCACGCACTGTGTCAAGACCAAGGCGACCGTGCAAAAATCAGGTTCCAAGCCGTGGCGTCAAAAAGGAACTGGACGTGCGCGTGCTGGTTATGCTGCTTCGCCTATTTGGCGTGGCGGTGGAGTGGTGTTCGGCCCACACCCGAGGGATTATTCGAAGACGGTTCCCAAAAAAGTTCGTCAACTTGCTTTGAAGAAAGCACTTGGTGAACGCATCCGCTCTGGGGATGTGATAGTGGTAGAAGCCATCAAACTTGAGGCTCCCAAGACTAAGTTTTTCATAGAAGCACTAAAAAAAGGCGGCGTGGTTGGTTCGGTGCTTGTAGTGGTGGACAAATACGATGAAATGCTTTTGCAGGCTTCGCGTAATGTGTCTGAAAAGTTGGCGACGGTAGTGATGGCTGACTTGGTGAACACCGAGCAACTTTTGCGTTATAAAAAGATATTGATGACCCAGGCTTCTCTGGGCGTAGTAGGAAAACGGCTGGCTTGACCGGCTACGGAGAAAGTTCATGAGAGACCCTTTCGACATTATTAAGACAGTTCGTGTGACCGAGAAGACAACCCTTCTCAACGAGTCCAACCAGTATGTTTTTGTGGTGAATGTCCGAGCGACTAAGGTTGAGATCAAGCACGCGGTGGAAAAAATTTTCAATAAAAAAGTGGATCGCGTCAATACCATGCAGGTGCTGGGCAAGAAAAAACGCGAGAGGCGTGCTGATTTTGGAAAGAAGCCCGACTGGAAAAAAGCGATTGTCACGCTCAAAGAGGGCGAGAAAATTTCACTGGCATAATTGGAGATAGAATATGGCGATAAAAAAATTTAGACCGTTGACGCCCAGCTTGCGTTACACAGTTCGGCCCAAATTCGAGGATATTACAAAGTCGAAGCCGGAAAAGTCACTGACACAGCCAAAAAAGAAATCTGGTGGGCGCAACGCATACGGTCGCTTGACCACTCGGCATATCGGCGGAGGACATAAGCAGCGCATAAGAATAATTGATTTCAAGCGTGTCAAGCGGGATATGCCTGCTGTTGTAGAGGCTATTGAGTATGACCCGAACCGCACAGCAAGGCTTGCCCTGCTAAAATACGAAGATGGAGAAAAGGCATATATTTTGGCACCTATAGGGCTTGAAGTTGGACATAAAGTGGTAGCGGGTGAAAAGGCTGAACCGAAAGTCGGTAATTGTCTTCCGTTAAACAAAATTCCGCTTTCCTCCACTATACATAATATTGAGTTGATGCCAGGGCGTGGGGCGCAGATGGTTCGGTCTGCAGGTGGAGGAGCGACACTGATGTCCATAGATTCAGGCTATGCGCAGGTTCGTTTACCATCATCGGAAATTCGTAAAATTCATGAGACATGCTATGCCACGATGGGGCAGGTGGGCAACAAGTCGCACGAATATGAGACGGTCGGTAAAGCGGGTCGTTCTCGTTGGAAGGGTATAAGACCCACAGTGCGCGGTATGGTCATGAATCCAATTGATCACCCGAACGGCGGTGGACAAGGCAAGAGCAAGGGTGGTGGTGGACGCCAGCATCTGGTGTCGCCTTGGGGGCAGCTTGCACGCGGTTTGAAGACGCGTCAGAAATCGAAGCCTTCAAATAAACTGATTGTAGAACGCAGGAAAAAATAACCGTTGAGGCAATATGGGACGATCACTAAAAAAAGGGCCATTTGTTGATGAGCATCTCATCGAAAAAATTGAGAAGATGAGCGATGCTGGACTAAAAAAGCCGATCAAAACATGGTCTAGGCGTTCGATGATTACGCCAGATTTTGTTGGACACACATTCCTGGTGCATAACGGGAAAATTTTCAACTCCGTGTTTGTGACGGAAAACATGGTTGGGCACAGGTTGGGCGAGTTTTCGCCAACACGCACCTTCAAGCGCCACGGGGCGCACACGGAGAAGGCGGCGGCCAAGTAATATTTGCCGTCTGGCGATGGATTTATGAAGTCCGCCACAGTATTGTTTGTGGTGGCAGCGGTGGTAGGCATCGCATGTTCTTTGAATGGTGAGTATAGGACGGATGCAGCGGCTGTGCGTTCTGGTGGCTTGAAAGAAGCTACGGACAGGCGAGCCGGATCGGATGAGAATGGCAAGTACATCTCGTCGAGTGAAGCTGAACTGAGAAGGCGTATCGAGGCGAAAGAAGCCATGATGCGAGTATTGGGCGAACGGCTGAAATCGGCGAATGCAGAGGCCGAAGTATGCCGACGCGAGCTGGACGAAAAAAAGCTTCGCGATGCAGCTATGGGGCTGGAGCTGCTGACAGATGATGTCAAGCAGATGCAGCAGAAACTGGTTTACGCGGTGCGCGATCTTTATCAGGCCGAGCAGTCGCGAAAAGAAGCTAGAGAAATGCTGGCGAAACTGGCTGATAGCGTTGAGCCGCTCCTGCTGAAACAGCCGGAGAAATGGGATGCGAAGGCGAGGGCCGACTTGGTGCAGGTGGTGGCGGGGGCGAGAAAAACGCTCCAGCACGAATCATCTGGCGGGTTGCCAGAAGCAGCAGATTGGCGTTCGGCAAAAGTTGTCGAGGTGATGAAGGATCGACCGTTCGTGGTGCTCAATACAGGTTGGGCGCATGGAGTGAAGTCTGGTATGGTTTTTGAAATTGTCAGGGCTGGTCGGGTATTGGCTCTGTGCAAGGCGGTAGATGTCAGGGAACGGCTCTGCGGAGCGTTGCTTGAGGAAGAGGGAAAAACAGCCCTTCCTAGGATCGGAGACGGTGCTAGGGTAAGGGTTGAAAGAAGTGGCAAACAGTAGAAAAAAGAGTGTTTGGATATGGAAGTAAAGGCGATAACAAAATATGCGAAGATCTCGGCCTTCAAGGCGCGGGAAGTGAGTCGTGAGGTTCAGGGGCTGCTGGCTTCTGATGCTCTGGATGTGCTCAAATTTTCTGCAAAGAAGGCGGCTCGCTTGATTGAAAAAACCCTCAAGTCTGCCATCGCGAATGCAGAGAATAATGCGAATTTAAAAGTGGCTGGGCTCTATGTTAAAGAGGCTGTGATCGGGGAAGGCCCGACCATCAAGCGCATGCGCCCGAAAGCCCGTGGCAGTGCAGGGCCGATATTAAAGCGCACAAGCCATGTCAGAGTTGTTTTGACGGACGAAGCCCCGGCTCCCGTCAAAGAAAAGAAGCCCCATGTCAGCAAGAATAAGGGCGAGAAACAGGTCGGGAAGAAGCAGGTCGCTAAAGCGGCTGATAACGAAAAAAAGGACTGAGTCATGGGACAAAAAGTTAACCCCATCGGATTGAGGCTTGGAATAAACCAGAATTGGCGTTCCATCTGGTTCGCCAACAAGAAGGACTACCTCATATTTTTGCACGAAGATTTCGCCATCCGCGATTTCCTCAAGAATAAGCTGCAAACTGCAGCGGTTTCTAAAATAGTGATTGAGCGTGCTACCAACCGCATCCGTGTGAATATTTTCACGGCACGCCCGGGTGTGATCATCGGGCGCAAAGGGGCGGAGTTAGATTCGCTCAAAAAAGAAATTGCGCAACTCACCACAGCCACTGAAGTCGCGGTTGATGTGAAAGAGATTAAGACTCCCGAATTAGACGCGCAACTGGTGGCTGAAAATATTGCTTTGCAGCTTGAACGGCGTATTTCGTTCCGCCGTGCGATGAAAAAATCGCTTCAGACCGCCATGGATTTCGGGGCGGAAGGGATTAAGATTCGTTGCTCTGGTCGTTTAGGCGGGGCGGAAATAGCACGCACAGAGCAGTACCATGAGGGCAAAGTGCCACTGCACACACTGCGTGCTCTGATAGATTACGGTTTTGCCGAGGCTAACACGATAGCTGGTAAAATCGGCATCAAATGCTGGATTTGTAAAAAGGAGGAGGCGGCGGGGAGACCTGCCTGATTTAAGGTATGCCATTGTTACCAAAACGAGTTAAATATCGGAAGACCCAGCGTGGGAGCCGTTCAGGTTTTGCATCGCGCAACAAGAGCTTAGATTTCGGTGAGTTCGGCTTGCAGGCCATGGATCGCTGCTGGATGACCAATATCCAGATTGAGGCAGCCCGCGTGGCACTCACTCGCAACATGAAGAGGAAAGGGAAACTCTGGATACGCATATTCCCAGACAAGTCCGTGACTTCCCGTCCGCCTGAAACGCGAATGGGTAAAGGAAAAGGTTCGCCTGAATACTGGGTAGCGGTTATCCGCCCGGGCAACATGCTTTTTGAACTGGGCGGTCTGCCTGAATCCGTGGCCAAGGAATCGCTGCGGCTTGCGGCAAACAAGCTTCCGATACGGACGCGTTTTGTAACGCGCCATCACAAATAGGAGCCTATGAAGATTATTGAAGCCAGAGAGTTGACGGAAACCGAACTCGTAGCAAAGAAGAGCGAGTTGAGGCGTGAATATTTCAACCTGAAATTGCAGCAGGCCAGCGGCCAGATAGAAAAGCCTAGTCGTTTGCGGGATGTCCGCAGGGCCGTGGCCAAAGTAGAAACGGCACTGACGGAAAAACGCAAGGGATTGAAGGTGACGAGCCGCAAGACGGCCGTGAAAAACAAGTAAGGCAGGTTCAACATGAGCACAGCATTGGCAGAAAACAAGGTTGAGGAAAAAGTCCCAGTTCGCAAAGAGCGGGTGGGTGTGGTAGTGTCTGACAAGATGCAGAAAACCATCGTCGTAGAAGTAGAGCGACGCGTCCCGCACCCGCGCTACGGCAAAATTGTCCGGGTCAGCAAAAAATTTTATGCGCATGACGAAGAGCGCAAAGCGAAAGTGGGCGATCGGGTGAGAATACGCGAGACACGCCCCATGAGCCGCACGAAGCGTTGGGAACTAGTGGAAGTATTGGGTAAATAGCCGTTCACCCTTTGGGTAGGGTGGCGATGAAGGAAAAAACCGTATGATACAGATTCGAAGCAGAGTGGATGTGGCAGACAACACGGGCGCACGCATGGCCACGATGATAGGCGTCCTAGGCAAGAAGACAGCGATCGCTGGAATAGGCGACATAATCAAAGCCAATGTCAAAGTGGCGTCGCCCGATGGGACAGTTAAGAAGTCCGATGTGGTGATGGCAGTGGTTGTGAGAACTAAATACCCGATACGCCGTGCGGACGGGAGCTATCTTAGGTTCGACAGCAATGCGATTGTTATAATAGACAAGGATCACAATCCGAAAGGCACACGCATTTTCGGCCCAGTGGCTCGCGAGCTGCGCGAAAAAAATTTCATGAAGATCATCTCACTTGCACCAGAGGTGCTGTGAGTCAGGGAAGGTGAAAGCAGGTATGGCAAAACGAATTAAAAAATTGGACGGGAAACGCAAATCTTTCCATGTCAAAAAAGGTGATGAGGTTGTTGTGATCTCTGGGGCACACCGTGGCAAGCGCGGCAAAATTGAAACAGTTTTAGCAGCGAAAGAGCGTGTGATCATAGAAGGCGTGTCCATGGTGAAACGGGCGGTTCGCAAGTCGCCCAAACATCCAGAAGGTGGCATAATCGAGAAGGAAGGCACAATATCTATATCGAATGTGATGCTCCTTTCGGATTATGAGAAGAGCCGGGCAGTCGCCGGGAAGAAAGGCAATTGAGGGGAAGATTTATGAGCGATCAGGTTCCGCAAATGTTGAAAGAGTACCGTGAGCAAATTTTGCCCGCCATGAAAGAGAAGCTTGGCGTGAAAAATGTCCACCAAATACCAAAGATATCCAAAGTGGTGGTGAACTGTAGCGTAGCATCCTCGCAGGATACGAAACTGGCAATGGAAGATGCAGTGCGTGAGGTTGCTCTCATCACTGGACAGCAGCCGGTGCGCACACGAGCCAAAAAGAGCATTTCCAACTTCAAGCTGCGCGAAAATCAGGAGATAGGCGTGAAAGTGACGCTAAGGGGGCGTATAATGTACGAGTTCCTAGAGCGCCTAATACGCTTAGCTTTACCGGCCATACGAGATTTTCGTGGCGTGCCAAATCGCGCTTTTGACGGCAACGGCAACTACACACTTGGAATTAAAGACCAGACTATTTTCCCTGAAATCGAGCTGGAAAAGGTCAAACGCAACTTAGGTTTTGATATTACGATCGTGACAACAGCAAAAAAAGACAATGAAGCTAAGGAACTGCTGGCTCTGATGGGCATGCCGTTCGCAGGCAAATCTAAATAACGATTATGGCAAAGACTTGTTGGATAAATAAACAGAAAAGAAAACCGAAATTCACTTCACGCGGCTACAATCGCTGCAAAGTGACGGGTCGCCGTCGCGCTTATTTACGCCGTTTCGGGGTTAGCCGCATTGAATTCCGTGAGCGTGCCCTGAAAGGCGAGCTACCGGGCGTAGTCAAAGCCAGTTGGTAACAAGGAGAAAATATGGTCACAGACCCATTAGCAGATTTATTAACGCAGATTCGTAACGCGGTGAACGCGGGCAAGCAAGAAGTGCTGGTTCCGTACTCCCGCATCAAAAAAGATGTTTCGGATGTTTTCAAAAAAGAGGGCTACATTCGTGAAACGGAAGTAGTTGAGAAAGATAAAAAGAAGTCTATCAAAGTGTTCCTGAAAACTGGCGGCAAAGTTAAGACGATAGCGGGCATCCGCAGAATCAGTCGTCCAGGCCAGAGGCGTTTTGTTGGATGCCAAGACATCCCGCGTGTGTTGGGTGGAATGGGTGTTGCTGTGCTTTCTACGCCGCAGGGCGTGATGAGTGGGCACGAGGCTCGCAAAAATAAAGTCGGCGGGGAGCTGATTTGCTTCATCTGGTAAGGCTTAAAGTTAAGAGGATTTTTTTATGTCAAGGATTGGAAAAAAAGCTGTTTTAGTGCCAGCGACCGTAAAGGTGGCTCTTGC
>JAIFLJ010000001.1 GCA_020049135.1 bacterium
GCGATTCAGCTTTGCCACCAAACCTCTATTCTTCAGCCATTAAGTCAGCAACTAAACCCTCGCTTGGGTGGGGAAAAGAGAATCATTTGCTTTCATGTTATTCGGGAGAAACCCCTTTCTCCTGCGAGTGGTAAAACTCAAAAAATCCATTTTGAAAACTCGCGTCGCGCTAACTTGACGCGTATGCCTTTCGGGGTTTAAAGAAAACTGGCGGCATGAGCCTGATTCCATCTCCCCACACTGCCAGACAAAGAGCACGCTATTTCCCAACTCTGGTTTACTCAACTTCACCCACTTTTAATCACACCCTTTGGCAGGTATCAACGGAGTCTTTGTCTCCAGTAAAAAGGTAGTCGGTGAAGATGCATGACGGCCTTCACATAAATTACACCATTGCTCGCCTCGTAAATGATGCCGTAAGGAAACCGCTTCAAGTTGATTTTTCTATTGTTCTTGTGGAACTTGCGCCATCTTGCTGGCGACTGCGTGATCAGTTGAATAGCCAACTCATACTCATTCAAAAAATCCTCACCAAGCTGAGGACAGCAGCCTTCATAATAAAGAGCAGCATCATAAAGCTCAGCTTCAGCGTCTGGATGAAGAAGAATGCGATGCATGAAGTTTCTTGCGGATTTGACCGACAACCATTGAACTATCTCGGCAAGTTGCTTTTCCAGTTGAAATATCACTGGAACGCTTGTCAATTTCCTTGCGCCATGCACCCGCCACACCGTTTTCAGACTTTTTATCTAAACTGGAAATCAATTTATGGGCAATAAAAGCCCGATCTTCTTCTGGTAACGCCAATGCCTCAGTTGCCAGTTTTGATAAATATGCGGTCATATCATTATTTTCGTCAGCAACCAAAAATTGTCAAGACGCACCACATTTTCAAACAACGCATTCTGATGTGGCCTCCCCATTCTTCGGCCAGTGGTTAAGCGATAGAAATGGTGGTGGCATCCTCAAGCTGGGCGCAAAATATACAAACCGACACCATTTAACGAAGAACCGAAAAAATCAGCGGATATAGTCCAAGAGCGAAATGCTGAGGACTTTGGCACCGGCTTGTATCGCGCCTTCGTAGTGGAGCTGCACTTTCTGCAAATCTGTCACGGCGTCTGCGAGCGAAACATTCGTAAGGTCGTTTACCCTGTCGCTTTGCGTTTTGAGTTGCTGTTTGAGCGATGTCTGGTTCAGCGTGAGACCAGCGAGACGAGCGGCGGACTTGCCGACAAACTCTGTTGATTTGTCCATGCAATTCTTTAGTGCCACCATGCTGTTTTGGGTGGGGACGATAGGCTGCCCCGCGCTGAGTGTGTCGCGCAGGTTGATGAGGGCGGAGAGGGCGTCTATGTCCGATGTCGCCGCGCTGGTATCAAAAGTGGCCGTGCTAGTCGGCACCAAGAACCCGGAGAAACCGCCTGCGCCAGGGCGACCCGCCAACATGCTTATCTCAACCGTGTTGCTTTTAGCTATTTCCATTTTCATGGTTTGGCTGTTTGTGCCTGCGTTGTAGGCATAGCTCGTGGGTGTGCCAGATGTGACTGTGATGGATGCTTGGTTGGATGTGCCGCCGAAAAGGTATGTGCCGCCTTTTTGGCGGTTGGCCACATCGGCGACCTGCGAGATTATGCCAGTCATTTCTTCCGACATCGCCTTGAGCTGATCTCCTGCGTAAACATTCGTGCAGCGCATCCCGATCTCGTAGGCGCGGCTCATTAGCCTCTGCAAATCAGTGGTGGCCTCGTGGACATAGTTTGCCGTGGCGATGGCTTCGCCTGTTGCGT
Organism: bacterium; assembly: GCA_020049135.1. Lineage (GTDB taxonomy): Bacteria > Verrucomicrobiota > Verrucomicrobiia > JADLBR01 > JAIBCM01 > JAIFLJ01. The sequence goes on from JAIFLJ010000001.1 coordinate 1,791, forward strand.
TTAGATAGGAGTTAGTCGCGTAGCGCTGCTCCCCGGCTATCTGAGCGGTCTGAAATCCGACTGGGCTATCCGACGCTTTCGAGATTTTCAGCCCAGTGGAAATCTGGTTTTGAAAATGCATCTGCCGCTCCTGTAAATACTGGAGTTGCGATTTGAAGCTTTCCGAAAATAAGTTACTAGTCACTCTCATAAATCACCTCCTACCGAGCACCGAGCCCGATCACCGTTAGCATCATTTCGTCTATCACATTTATAAATTTGGCGGACGCCTCGTAGGCTCTCTGGAAACGGGTGAGGTTCGTCATCTCCTCGTCTGTAGAGATACCGGAGACGCCCTCCCTCTCTTGAAAAATCTGTTTTTGAATGAGCTGTTGCGCCTCGTTGTCGCGGCGTGCCTTGCTTATTTCGATGCCCACGCCGCCGACCAAGTCGCGGTGGGCTTGGCTCAAATTTTCATCGTAGCGCAAGTTGGCCAAAGCAGTTGCCTGCGCGTTATCGAGCGGAGAATTTACTGAGGCAGCAGCAGCGATATCACGGGGGTCGGTGATGGCGACTTGCAGGCCCAGTGCCTCGGGGTCGCCTGTGGTGCTGAAGAAGTTGACGCCCGTAGCGTTATCGAGGTCGAACCCGACGCTATGCGCGGCGTTGACCTTCAAACGCAGGTTTGTGGCGAATTGGTTCAAGCGCTCCATGAGCGTGTTGTCGCCAGCCGCTGTGCCGGAGCCGATGATCCTGTTGGCGACATCAAGCTGCGCCCCAAGCTCGCCCTCCGAAGGTTGGTTTGGAGAAGGGTTATTAGCGGTCAAGAGCACTGTTGCACCAGCGTTGGGCGTGGCGCGGATTTGCAGCAGGTTATTGGTCGTGCGGTCGAAACTTTGATCCACGCTCAAAGCGTAAGTCACATCTGCGGCTGTGCCATTGCCACCGCCGTAAACACCCTTGACCAAGGTGATTGAAGAGTTGTCTTTCAGTGCTATGTCCACCATGCCTGGGGGGTTGCCCAAGTTTTCTGTCACCTGTATATTGGCTATCTTGGCCATCTGCTCGATCAACTCTTGGCGGCGGTCGCGCAGGTCGTTCGCGGTTTTTCCTGTTACGACTTCTGCCCGTGCTATTTCGCCGTTGACGAGCGCGATCTGGGTCGAAAGGCTGTTGAGTTCGGATGTCGTGCTGCTGGCCTCTTCGAAAATACCATCACGCGTGTCCAAGACGCGGTTGTAGATCGCTGCAATATCTTTGAGGACATTGTCGGCACGCGAGAGAACCTCGTTGCGTGCCACTATCGAGGTGGGGTCATTGCTCAAAGATTGGAATGAGTCGAATAGCGAGTTGAGCGAGTTTTGCACGCCTGTCAAAGAGTTGGGGCCACCGATTTGCGAGGCTTCCGAAGTGGTAAAATTTTCTCCAAGCATATCTTCGACTAGATTGGCCAAGTTCTGCTTGGTTTCATAAAACCCGCTCAGGGACTGTTGGCGGACGATCTGCTTGTCTAGGAGCTGGCTGCGCAGGGACTCTATGTTGTTGGCGAAGGAGCCCATGCCCTGCTGCCACTGGCCAGCCACAGTGAGGCTGACATCCTGTTGTATGTCCACGCGTTGTCGGGCCGAGTTGGGAGTGTTGATGTTGGCCAAATTATTACCAGCCACCTCAATGCCCACGCGCTGTGTGTTCAGCGAACGGGCACCCATTAAAAGCGAACCTGTTAATCCTATCCCTGACATAATTTTATCCTCTTCCTTGAATTTCCGCTCACATTTTCATGTTCATCAAAATGCCGTTACCGCTGATGGTCGCCTGAGAAACACCACGGTAGCTGTAAGCGACTGGAGAACGCTGGAACCCCATCACGCTCTCGAAAATTTCCTGCAAGAAATGGAGGCTGTTGTCCAAAAGCAGATGGTTTTGCAGTGTGATTTCTTGGAGCAAGCCCAGCTTGCTTTTACAGGTGCCCGAGAGAAGTTTAGGGTTGCTTTCGAGACCTATCGCTCTCTGCAGCGTCTGGAGTTTCACGCCGAGTTCCCCGATTTTTTCGCAGATGTCGGGGAGCTTCTCAGACTGACGGTTCAGAATGGCTTCCTGCTCTTCGCGCTCTTTTTCTATAAGGGTGTCGAGGGTCGTCTCTAATTCTTGTAGAAGTTCGCCTTGGCTGATGGAGTGAGTCATGTTCATGGTTGAATCCCTTCCTTGTTCGGATGAGTTGTTTCAGACTGAGTCTGGCACGCCGACTGGGCCGCCATGCTGTTGGATAGAAAGTCTGCCAGCCCGAGCGCGCCGCTGTCCGCTATTTGCGTGGAGATAGCCTGCTGGAAAAAATCGGCGTAGATATGGCTGCCGTTCCCTTGCTCGGTCCCAGGTAGCTTTTTGGCGACATCGGCAAAAATGTAAGATGCAAAAATCTTCTCGAACCCTTTGGCGGCCTCGTGCAGTTTTTTTCTTTCGACTTCAGCACGCGGATCAATGCCGCGCACAGCTTCGGTGCTGGAAGATTTTTCCGCCGCGAAACATCCTTGTCCAATCTGTGCAGTAGCGTTCATTGTGAAATAAGATCCGCTTGTAAAACCCCAGCTTTTTTCATTTCGGTAAAAATGGCCATCATGTCGCGTGGCGTGGCACCGAGGGCGTTTAGCCCGTTGGCCACTTCTTGGAGCGTTGTCATGTCATCGAGCACCTGGAAACTCTTCTTCTCCTCATTTACATTCAGTGTGGTCTGGGTTGTCACCACGGTCTGGGCACCAGGCGAAACGATCGCATTGCCCCCTGGGGCACCGGGCGAAGTCACCCCGGGTTGTCCAGTGCTAGGCGTCATAACAATTTCAAAATCTGACGGTGGCTCTTGATCCACTGGCAACTGTATTTGGTTGCCTTGCTTGTCTTGGTAAACAATGCGGGCGTCTGCCCCACTCCCTATCACCAGCGGCGTGCTAGGCTGTCCGACCACTCCGGCGGCTGCGGCTCCACCAGCACCGCCCGATCCAGCCACTACGACGCCCACATTGCCCGTGTTCGCATTGGGCTGCGAAACCACTGGCGTGTTGACGATCGAAATTGTCAGGTTGCCGTGCGAAACAGCAAACTCGTCTATCCGTATGCGCGAGTTCGCCACTATCGTCCCAGTCTTTTCATTGAACACGATGCGAGCTGGGCTATCGGGGCGGAAAACAACATTTTCCACGCGAGTCACAAAATCGTTCTGCGCTGCCTCGCCCTGCATTTCGGGCGGTAGATAAACATTGACCGTGCTACCGTTCTCCACCATGGCGAGTTGACGGCCAAACGCTTGATTGATCGCATTTTTCATCCGCGTGGCTGAGGTAAAATCGCTTTCGCGGAGTGCCACTTGCAGCACGCCTTTGCTGAAAAGGTTTGTCGGTATCTCGCGCTCGACGATTGCACCGCCTGGTATTTTTCCCGATGTGGGGTGATTTTTTTGCATGGACGCCCCAGAATTGCCCGCCGCGAAACCGCCTATCGAAACTGGGCCTTGCGACACTGCGTAAATTCGTCCATCGGCACCGTAGAGTGGCGTCTGCAAAAGCGAGCCTCCCTGAAGCGACTTGGCATCTGCGGAAGAAGAGACATAGACATCTATTTTGGAGCCGTTGCGAGCAAACGGGCCAATGAGGGCGGTCAGTGCCACTTGGGCGACATTTTTTGCCTTCACATCGGCGGGGCGGATATTATTTCCGAATTTTTTCATCATGTTGGACATCAGCGTGCGTGTCCCTATCGGGTCGGAATCGCCTTGTCCGTTCAAGCCCACTACCAATCCGCTGCCTATGAGCTGGTTATCCCTCGCCCCTACTATCATTGCCACATCCTTTATCCTGCTCTGGGCTAGGGTCGGCTCCACAAAACCAAATAGTAAAAGAGACGCTATAACGGGGGCATCCCAACGCGCTTTCCTGAACCATCCTGGCGATTGTGTTTTCACTCTTCACGAGTGATAGCAAACCTCATGCCACAGAAAGAAACCTAGTTTTGTTTTTTAAAAAAAGAAAAGTGGAATAGAGTCTTTGATAGTGGCAGGCTCCACCTATGACACTGGACAGTTTCCAGCAGACTTCAAGCAAACCGCCCCATCCTTATGCTAGGGAGGTGACCCCTCTACAAAGGCTGGAGCAAATGTTTGAAAAAATGCCGCCAGCACCCCCGGTGGCCTTCAAGCTGGTGCCTCTGCTCAACATGCCCGATGTGCATGTGAACACCATCATGGATGTCATCAAATACGACCCAAACTTGACCACGCGTCTGCTGCGCATCTGCAACTCGGCATACCTCGCCCCCACACAGGCAGTCCGTTCCGTGGAACAGGCCATCATGCGTCTCGGTTTCAAAAAAACAGCCGAACTGGCCATCATAGTGAGTATGGGCGTAGTTTACACCAAGGCCGAAGTGCTTGTGAGCTTCGACATATATCATCTATGGACGCACTCTGTGGCTGCGGCTGTCGCTGCCAAACATCTCGGGAGTTTGTATAAACAGGAACCGCCCTTGGATTCCGATCTGCTTTTCACGATAGGGCTGCTGCATGATGTTGGGAAAATGGTTTTCAACTCCCTCCCAGCAGTTTATGCCGAAAAATATCACCAGTTAATGCAGGGTGGACAAATCTCGGCGAGCGGCGCAGAAAAAGAAGTTTTCGGGTTCGAACACGCTGAAGTGGGCGGCTTGCTCATGCAACGCTGGAACATGCCGCAAGAAATCGTTGTCGCCGTCAGACACCACTCTGCCCCCGAATGGGAAACCTCTGGCCCATACGCCTGCTTTGCGCAACTGGCCAGCCTTTGCGCCAATCGCCTGACATCTTCCGACCAGGCTACAGTCGAGTACGCCGCCACTCATTCTTTCGCTATGAAACGGCTCGGATTTTCCAAAGACGACCTCGTCTCCACCATGGAGCATCTCGTGCAGGAAGAGGCTACGATTGAATCTTTCATGCTGGCCGCGTTCCTATAGAAATTTCATCACCAACAAAAAGTACTGCGGATTTGAATTGAGATTTTTTAAAATAGCCCTATTTATAAATGTATGCCAACTAGCATTGTTACTGGAGCAGCGGGTTTTTTAGGGTCTCACTTAACAGACAAACTATTGTCGCACGGCCATAAGGTCATCGGGATTGACAACCTCATCACCGGGAATGTGGCAAACATAGAACACCTGATGGGGAACGAAAATTTCAAGTTCATCAAACAGGATGTTACAGAGTACCTCTACATACCTGGGGCGGTAGATTTTGTTTTCCACTTCGCATCGCCAGCCAGCCCGATAGATTACTTGGAACTCCCCATCCAGACGCTCAAAGTGGGCGCGCTGGGCACACACAAAGCACTCGGGTTGGCCAACGCAAAAAAAGCCGCGTTCCTTTTGGCCTCGACCTCCGAATGTTACGGCGACCCCTTGATTCATCCGCAGACAGAAGATTACTGGGGTAATGTCAACCCTATCGGACCGCGCGGCGTTTACGATGAAGCCAAACGGTTCGCCGAAGCCATGACGATGGCCTATCACCGCTACCACGGCGTCAACACGCACATAGTCAGGATATTCAATACCTACGGGCCACGGATGCGCCTCAAAGACGGGCGTGTCGTTCCAGCATTTGTCAGCCAAGCACTGAGGGGCGAACCCCTGACCGTTTTCGGTGACGGCTCGCAAACAAGGAGCTTCTGCTATGTCTCCGACCTTATCGAGGGCATATACAGGCTTTCGCAGTCTGACTTTCACGAACCCGTGAACATTGGCAATCCCCTAGAACTGACCGTTAAAGAATTCGCAGAGCGGATCATCGCAACGACCAGTTCCAAGAGCGAACTCTGCTACAAACCTCTCCCTGTGGACGATCCGAAACAGCGCAGGCCAGATATTTCAAGAGCCCAAAAAATACTGGGCTGGGAGCCAGCCGTAAGCCTCGAAGACGGTCTCAAACTCACGATTGATTATTTTAAAAAACGGGTTTGATACAGCTCTGCGTATTTTTGCTTCATCACAAAAGATTGGTTATAGCCCTCAGACATCCTGAAGTTTCTTGGTAAGAAGGTGGGGGATAAGGAAAGGTGATGTCTGATGAGTGTGGTGCAGGCATCCCTGCCTGCCTCTTCATATTTCAGCGGCGAGAAGCTGTTACGGAAGAGACGGGCTGGAAGCCCGTCCTCCGTTTTAGGAGCTTGGCTCCCGTCAGAATAGCTGATGCCGTATTTCCAGAATGGTGATGCTAATGATTCGGGCTTTTCTTTGAAGAACCAAATAATTGCTTGATACTATAGGCGCGAAAGACTACAAACTATTTACTTATGATGAATAGATTCGTATTTTGGGTTCGCGGAGCATTATCGTTATATCTGGCTTGTGCCTTATGTTCAAACCTTCTAGCCAGTGACGGATGGACGGAAGATTACCAAGCAGCTCTGCAAAAAGCAAAAACCGAAAACAAAGTTTTGCTATTGGATTTCACGGGTTCCGACTGGTGCGGGTGGTGCATCAAGCTTGATAAAGAGGTTTTCTCGAAACCCGAATTCAAAAAGTACGCAGACCAAAACTTGGTTCCTGTGACGGTTGATTTTCCAAAGAAAAAAACGCAGTCGCCCGCCACAAAAAAACAAAATGATGCCTTGGCTGCTAAGCATGGCATCAGCGGATACCCAACGATAATAGTCTTGGACAAAAACGAAAAAGTGATCGGCAAGCTTGGCTATATGCCTGGCGGCCCGGCGGCTTTCATAGCCGAGCTGGAGCGGATTAAGCCGCGTAAGGCCGCAGAATCAAAAACCATCAATGTTCGCTGATCCTATCTAAACAGTAAAACCTGGAGAAATACATGTTCCCTGCCGTTGATCCCATACCTCTGCCTGCGCCAGTTTGGCTTTTTAAATCTTTGCACGGACTGACTCTGGGTTTGCACTTTATCGCCGTAGAAATGCTCTTGGGCGGCCTGATTGTTGCCGCATTTTGGAACTTTTACGCCAAACAGTTTTCTGGTGCTAAGGACGCAGGGCATTATCTTGCGGGCGCGGCAGATTTGACCGGACGCCTGCCAGTAGTGATGACCTATGTGATCAACCTCGCTGTTCCACCGCTCCTTTTTGCCCAAGTCCTTTACGGTCAGGCACTCTACACTAGCAGCGTTTTAATTGGTGCTTGGTGGTTCTCCATCATATTCCTTTTGATGGTTTGTTACTCTCTTCTCTATGTAGCTTCAAGCCGCTCATACCGCGGACACTCCACATGGATTTTCTCTCTGATCGCATGGCTATTTGCTCTCACGATAGCAAAGATTCTTTCATCCAACATGACGCTGATGCTCCGCCCCGAGGCGTGGGGGGATATGTATGCGGCATCGGCGCTGGGCGTTCACCTGCCCAAAGGCGACCCGACTTTGATTCCGCGCTGGGTGTTCATGATGTTCGGCGGATTTACTTTTGCAGGCATCGGGCTGATGCTCCTCTCAATAGGCAAGGCGCACGATGAAAATATGCGCGGGTTTATGGCCAAGAGCGGTGGTTCATTCGCAATGTTGGGGGCGGGCATGCAAGGAATGGCTGGCTATGGAGTTTTTGTTTCACAGCCTGCGGTAGTCCAGAAAATGCTGGTGGATTCCCAGCTTTATTCTGCGGTGGGGCTTGTTTGGTTTTTGGCGCTCGGCCTAGTTGGGGTGGCTGGCGCGCTCCAACTGTTCAAACCAATCGTTGGCAAAGCACTGCCAATCATCGCATCCGCAAGCGGTGCTATTTTCATATTTGCCACCGTCATATACCGCGACGGCATAAGGGATTTAACGCTTTTGTCGAAGGGGTTTGATGTATGGAAACGCGTCGAAGTTTCTAACTGGTACATAATCAGCGCGTTCCTAGTATTGTTTGTCTTGGCACTCGTCGCGATGGGCTGGCTCATTTCGATCATGGCCAAGGCGCAACCCGCCAAAAAGGAGGCCCTCACATGAGCAACTCACCAGACCAGAAATCGAACGAAGAAAATGCGCCTCTGACACGGCGGACTTTCATACTCGCAGGGGCGGGTGTCGCCGCTGGTGCCTGCTACGCCGCAGCTATGGGTTATCCGGTTTACCGTTACTTGGCAGACCCATCCGAACGGGCGCAGTCTGCGGTTGCTGTGAAAGAGGTTTTTTTGAAAGATGCTGACAAGCTTCCAGTAGGCACCGCGATGATGTTCAAGTTCGGCGTGAAACCCGCTCTGTTGATCCGCCATGCGGAAAACGAGTGGACAGCGCTTACAGCCGTCTGCACGCACTTGGCTTGCACCGTCCAGTACGACCAGAATAAAAAACATATTTTTTGCGCCTGCCACGGCGGCGTTTACGATGCAAAAACCGGAGCTAATGTGAGCGGCCCGCCGCCAAAACCTCTGGCCAAATTCCAAGTGGCTCCCGCTCAAGGTGGCCTCACGATTTCGCTCACCTAAACAGGAGACGACAATATGAACACACTTTTTCAAAACGCGTTCAAGACTGCCTATAACTGGGTGGACGAGAGACTGAACATCGGCGATGCAATCGCTTTTGCTGGAAAAAAAACCGTCCCCGAGCACAAACATTCATTCTGGTATTACTGGGGTGGCATCTCCATGTTTTTTTTCATCGTCCAATGCCTTACTGGTGTTTTACTGATGATTTATTACCGTCCTGGCGCGGAGGCTTACGAGTCGGTTCGCCAGATTACGAACGAGATTAAGTTCGGATGGCTGATCCGCTCGGTTCACTCGTGGTCGGCCAACCTGATGGTGCTGGCGATTTTTATCCACATGTTTTCCGTTTTCTTCATGAAAGCATACCGTGCCCCGCGCGAGTTCGGCTGGTGGTCGGGCGTGGCTCTTCTCGTTCTGACAACTATTTTTGGTTTCAGCGGCTACCTTCTGCCTATGGATGAACTGGCATATTTTGCAACGAAAGTTGGGCTGGGCATACCTGGCTCAATGCCTGGTGCAAGTGTCTTGGTTGATCTTGTGAGGGGCGGTGCTGAGGTGGGAGATGCCACTATCCAACGCTTTTTCACGCTGCATGTGGTAGTCCTACCAGCATTGTTCGTTCCGCTTCTTGGTTTCCACCTCTGGCTAGTCCAGAAACACGGGAACGCCATCCCCCCTTCCGAGGAGTTGACGCCAGTGAGTGAAAGACGATCCATACCGTTTTTCCCCAATTTCTTTGCTAAAGACTTAGCCGTGTGGCTGATTGCCCTGAATGTGCTGGCTGTTTTGGCCGCGCTTTTTCCGTGGGATCTTGGCAAGCAGGCCGACTCGCTCTCACCTGCACCCGTGGGCATCCACCCCGAATGGTATTTCATGAGTTCGTTCCAAATTCTTAAACTTTTCGGACGCTGGTTCCCTGGCACATTGGGCGAAGTGCTCGGTATACTCGTTTTCAACCTCGGGCTGGTTCTCTGGATGCTCGTCCCGCTTTACGACCGCGAATCTCCCTCTGGAGTCAAGGCGCGTCGCGTCACTTATTTCGGGTTGGCCGTGCTGGCCATAACGCTTATCACAACTTTCTGGGGTTACTGGGAAGTTTGATGCTTTAAACAGAACACATAAACGAGGAACAAACAATGAACTATCCTTTTTGGGATGTCCCTTTTATCGGCAGCGGATGGGTGATCGGCTCAATCGCCATTTTCCATGTCATGATTTCTCACTTCGCCGTGGGCGGAGGCTTATACCTGGCATTGGCAGAGCGGCGTGCCCGCCAGATAGGCTCAGATGCTTGGCTTTCGATTTTGGAAAAACACTCGAAGTTTTTTCTGATCCTCACTGGGGTTTTTGGAGCAGCATCAGGGGCGGCCATCTGGTTTGCAATTGGTCTCGCCAACCCAGAAGGGACAAGCACGCTCATCCATAACTTCGTCTTTGGGTGGGCTATTGAGTGGATTTTCTTCCTGCTAGAACTCAGTGCCGCAGCCGTCTATTACTACACATGGCATCGCATCCCTGCCAAAACGCATCTTGCGCTAGGCTGGTTCTATGCAGTTGTCTCGTTCCTTACGCTCTTCATCATCAACGGCATCCTGACATTTATGCTCACACCTAGTGCCGCGTGGCTCTCTGCCGCTGGGACGGGGCAAGAAACATTTTACTTTTTCCAAGCGTTTTTCAACCCGACATTCTGGCCTTCGCTTGGTCTTCGCTTGGTGATTTGCGCATCGCTGGCTGGTATCTATGCTCTGATCACTTGCGGCAGATTGACTCCAAAAGAAAACCCTGCAAAAGCGGAGATGGTTCAATGGTCGGCACGCTGGCTTGTTCCTTCCTTCATTCTTATGCCAATCCTGTTCGCATGGTATTTGGCCATGGTTCCTGAAGTGCAGAGAGCTTTCCTTTCCATTGGCATCTCATCTGCGGCACCAGGCATTTTCACGCAGGTGACTCGCTCGGCCATTCTCACCACAGTTTCCTCGGCCACGATAGTTGTAGCAGTCTATCTTTTCGTCTGGAAAAAACCCGAAGATTTCACGCTAGGTGCTGGCCTAGCTATTTTATTTTTGGCATTGATCGCCACAGGCTCTACTGAGCATGGCCGCGAGATGCTCCGCAAACCGTTCGTGATTGGCCAGCACATGTTCTCTAACGGAGTGAGAAAATCGGATGTGGCCACATTCAACCAGAAAGGCTACCTGACCGCCAGCCCGTGGATGAAAGGAATAAAAATCCCGTCCAAAGAAGCTGGGCTGATCATGTTCCGTGGACAGTGTAAATCGTGCCACACCGACGATGGCTACCGCCCGATGAAAAAGTTCATGGCTGGACGCGATCTCCCAGCTATAAAAAATGTTTTGGGCGTCCTCCATGATTACAAGGAAGACTCCCCTTATCGCCGCTACATGCCGCCGCTTGTCGGGAAGCCCAGCGAAATCGAATCGCTCGCTATATATCTGGACAGCATGGTTAACGGCTCGGCGGCAGACGCCAAAAAATAATCCGAAAAAGGGCGTGCGAAATAATATTGCCCAAGGTAGAACCGTGTCATGAACTTGGCTGCATTCATTGATCATACCCTTCTTAAAGCGGCCGCCACACGCCTAGAAATCGAAACCCTCTGCATCGAGGCTCGCCAACACAGCTTCTGGTCTGTCTGCGTGAGCCCGGCCCGCATAGCGGACGCGAGATCATTTCTCCAAGGCTCACCCATAAAAGTCTGCACAGTCATAGGATTTCCTCTCGGTGCCAACCTCGCAGCAACAAAGGCTGTGGAAGCCGCCCAATGCCTAGAAGCAGGGGCGGACGAGATTGATATGGTGATGAATATCGGCGCGGCCATGGACGGCGATTGGGGTGCCGTTGAGGAAGACATAAGAGGCGTGGTGCGCATGAAAGGCAAAGCACTGCTTAAAGTTATTTTTGAAACCAGCTACCTCGACCTCGCGCAAATTGATATGGCATGCCGCGCTTCGCTCAATGCAGGAGCTGATTTCGTGAAAACATCAACTGGCTTTTCAGGTTCTGGAGCAACCATTGAAGCCGTGGCGCGGATGCGTGCAGCAGTCGGGCAGGCGGTGGGAGTCAAGGCTTCCGGCGGCGTGCGCGACAGGGAGACCGCATTAAAAATGGTGGAGGCCGGTGCAAGCCGCCTCGGCACATCAGCGTCTGTCTCAATAGTCTCGGGGGGGGCGGGAACGGCTCATGGATATTGAGCCAACTTAAACGGAGCTGACCCATGATACATTCTTATGTTTTTGAACAGGGGCGGCTAGTTGGAAGCAACATAGACCTTGATGCCTTGCGCCTCGTGCGCGGAGACCCAGGGCTACATGTGTGGGTGGATCTGGACTGCCCGACGGATGCCGAGGTCAAGCAGGTTTTGGAAGGCGTTTTCAGCTTTCACCCGCTGGCGATCGAAGACTGCATAATGGTGAGTCAGCTCCCGAAGATCGAAGATTACGAAGACTACCTTTTCATGGTTATCCATGCTGTGAGTTTTAAGCGCAAAGACCAGTTTCAAACCACCGAGCTAGACTTGTTTTTGGGCAAAGAGTTCATCGTCACATACCACACCGAACCGCTGAAAGGGCTGGCCACCGTGCGCGACAAGCTGGTGCAAAGCAGTGCAAACATCGCACGCGGCCCCGACCGCCTCACGCACGCGATACTAGATATTTTGGTGGACAACTACAAACCCGTGCTGGACGAGCTGGCCGATGAGTTGCAAGAGATCGAAGATGCTCTTTTTGCCACCATCAGCTACGAAAACATGGACAAGATGGTGCTCCACACGAGGAAAGAGATCAACTACCTGCGCTCGGTGATCCGCCCGCAGCACGAAGTATTGAGCCGGATGGCACGCGGCGAATTCAAAATCATCCGTTCGCACCTTCTCCCGTATTATCGCGACATCACAGACCACCTGCTCAGGTTCGACTCGCTCGCAAGCAACTACGCCGACCAGCTTTTGCTGACGATGGACATCTATTTGAACAAGGCACAAAATGAGACCAACCAGATCATCAAGGCACTGACGCTGATGACGGCTTTGACTATACCTGTCACCGTTATAGGTGGCTGGTACGGGATGAATTTTAAATTCATGCCAGAGTTGGAAGGGACATGGAGCTATCTGATTGTGGTTTTATTCACGCTCGCATCTACTGCTGTGATCGCAGTCTGGCTGAAAAGGAAGGGATGGTTTTAGAGGGCAAGCACCGGGTGTGATTAAAAGTGGGTGAGGTTGGGCAAACCAGAGTTGGGAAATAGCGCCCTCTTTGTCTGACAGTGTGGGGAGATGGAATCAGGCTCATGCCGCCAGTTTTCTTTAAACCCCGATGGGGTTTTATATGTCAGCCTGGGGT
>JAIFLJ010000159.1 GCA_020049135.1 bacterium
TTCGAGCGTTATCACCGCCACCCCAATCAAGCCCTACGCCTCATCCTTCATGCCTCCCCTCTCTTATGAAACATCCAACCAAACGCCCTGAACTCGCCAGTGTTTGGGCGTGTTTATCCTTGACCGAAGCTCTGATCAAAGAATTTTTCTCGTCGCGACGACATTCCAGCATGAACACTCTGACATCATTGCTGATATCAATGATTTTCATGTCGCTCTGAGTGAGCATCGTCAGAGTCTCGCTCGAACTCCGAAAACCGTAAAAACCGTTCAACCCAACAAAAACAGCTATCAAGGCGACTCCCAAGAAAGCACTAATCAACTTCGTTCTTAACTTCATTCCATTTTTCTTCATAATATATCAACTATCCTTTATAATGCAACTTACATGCAACTTACATGTGCAGCATGAGCAATAATGCGCTAATGTTTAAAATGTATTTTTTTAATTTTATCTTTGCAAGACTTTTTCAAGTGAAATGTTTCTTTTAATCTGTGGTGAAAATTTTCTTCACATCTTTGGTCTTGGCTGGAAAAATGCCCGCAAGGGCACGGGGACTAATTCAAAAGATTCATTATTCTGGAGATGTGTGAACCTGCCGGATTTTCGTGGGACGGTAGAGCTTGGGCTGGATGTTGTATTTATTCAGGCGCAAGCCGAGGATTCGTTCCGTGAGGCCGAGCTGCCTAGCCGCTTTAGCCATGATGCCGCGAGAGTTTTTGAGAGCCTCTATAATTTGCTCTTTTTCAAAGGCGTCCAGAGAAGCCTGCATAGTTTGCGGCGGTGCTTCGGTGTGGCTAGACTCAGCCGTTTGTAGTGTCGGCGGCAGGTGGTGCGCATGTATCACGCCATCGGTGCAGATGAGGACGGCGCGTTCCATGCAGTTTTCCAGTTCCCTCACATTGCCGGGCCAGTGGTAGCCCATCATCATGTCAATCGCCTGAGTAGAGATGCGCACTACTTTTTTATTTCCGATCTTCGAATATTTTTCGATGAAGTAGTCAGCTAGTTGTAGCAGGTCGGTTTTACGCTCTCGGAGGGGAGGCACATAGATCGGGAAAACATTGAGGCGGTAATAGAGGTCTTGGCAGAATGAGTTTTTTTCAATGGAACTCTCTAGGTCGCGATTGGTGGCAGCAACTAGGCGGATGTCGCAGCGAATCGTCTGCGAGCCGCCGACGCGCTCGAACTCGCGCTCCTGCAAAACGCGCAGCAGCTTGGCCTGAGCCATGGGCGGAAGATCGCCGATCTCGTCTAAAAAAAGCGTCCCGCTGTGCGCCAGCTCGAAACGCCCTTTGCGCATGGAGATGGCACCCGTGAAAGCACCTTTTTCATGCCCAAACAGCTCGCTCTCAATGATGCTTTCTGGCAGCGCAGCGCAGTTCACTTTCACGAACGGCCTGAGATGGCGCGAGCTGCGCTGATGTATGGCGTGGGCTATGATTTCTTTGCCCACCCCGCTCTCGCCACGAATGAGAACCGTGGTTTGGCTATCAGCGACCTGTTCTATATGGTGGTAGATGAGCTGCATAGCACGCGAGTTGCCTATCATGTTGTCGGGACGGAAATGTTTTTGCACCGCCTCTTGCAGACGAACATTTTCGCGGCGCAAAAACTCAATGTTTTCATGCGTCCCTTGGCGTAGTTTGGCCGACTGTGCCACGAGCTGCGCTATGAGCGTCAACAGACGCCAGTCCCCGCGCATATCTTGCACAGAATGGTTTTTGCGGATGACGCATATCGTGCCTATCCCTTGGTTGTCGTGCAAAATGGGGACGCTTATCATTGATGCACCGCCGTGCTTAAAAGAAGGGGTGGCAAAAGTGGTTTCATTGACTACCTCAACGGAATTTTCCGGCTCATCTAAATCAGGAATGAGCAGTGCTCGCGCCGATTCGATCACCAGCGCAGTGTGGCGGCTCAAGAGGGCACCCCAATTCTTTGGCAAGTCCGAGATAGGCAGACCAGCGTGTTCCTCGCCAAGAATTTCGGATGTGGCTCTGTTGAAGATGGAAAGGGAGGCGTGATAAAAATCCATGGTGCCCACCAGCTTTTCCAGCACGGGCTTGAGTATGGCCTTGAACTCAAGGCTTTCGTGCAGCCTCTTGGAAATTTCAAAAAGGAGTGAAAGCTCTTTGATCACGCGGCACACGGGGGCGGGCAATCCTTCGAAATCCTCGTAGTTGTCGTCTTGCATTTATTTTTACTATAAAAGATTTTTAAAATGAATCAAAGACACTTCTTTTTTAGTCCCATCCCTTGACCACTCGTAAAACGGAACTATCCTATTTTTATGCTCGCTAAACTCCGATACCTGATTGATGAGGGCTTCGATGTCCGGTCGCTTTTTTGCTATGATGAAGAGGGCGGGCGCACGCAAGGGGTGATTCTTTATCGGGTTCAAAACCAGAAGGGCGAGCGGCGTCTTGTTTCGGAAAACTTTGCTGTGATGTCTAGTGAGATGGAATCATGCGCTCGGCTCCTGTTTTCTCATTTCTCATCGCAGGCGTGATGCCCTGTGCCAACGCACAGCCATGCCGCCGCGCCATGCGAGCCACTTCCCCATCCAGCAAGGGTCTTTTCAGAAACCGAGCCGCACGCCTGATTTTGGTGAGTAGCCGCTCCAGCAATACATCGTCCGCGCAACAACCGATTTTTTCTAATTGGTGAGCTAGTGCGCGCCGTCCTGTTTTTGCGCCGATGGCAATTTCTGCGGGCGGCAGCCCTGTTTCCTGTGGATCAAACGGCTCATAAACGGATGGGCTCTGGAGCCACCCAGCTACATGCAGGCCGCTCTCGTGGAGGAATGTGCCTGGGCCAGTCACGGGCTTGCATTGTGGCAGCGTGCGCCCTGAAACTTCCGCCACCAGCCGCGATAGCCCGGCCAACGAGCGCGTCTGTATTCCCGTCTCCCACCCGCACGAGATGCGCAAAGCCATCACCACTTCCTCCAAGGGTGCATTGCCGGCCCGTTCGCCGAGCCCGTTCACTGTTACACTCAATGCACCTGCTCCAGCTAAAGCGGCACTCACAGTGTTGCCCACGGCCATGCCTAGATCGTTGTGCCCGTGGAACTCGACTTCCAGAGTCGGGGCGGCAGCCGTGATGCGCTCTACCATCTGCGCCGTCCCCACCGGGTTGAGCACGCCCACCGTGTCGGCCAAGCGCAGGCGAAACGCCCCGCATCCAGCAGCGGCAGCCGCAAAAATTTCTAGGAACGAGTGGTCTGCCCTTGACGCATCTTGCGCCCCCACCGATACAGCCATGCCAGTTTGCTGTGCGGCCAGCACCAGCTCTGGCAGCGTTTTTAAAACCCAGCTCTCGTCTTTGCCCCAAGCCTGCAAGTGCAGGCGGGAGACGGGCCAAGAAATATGCAAGACATCAAGCGGGCAGAGGGCGGCGGCGGCGATATCGCTAGGTCGTGCGCGACACCACCCAATTAATTTTGCATTAGGAATAGCTTCTCGTATGGCGGCTATATCGTCGCACTCCGCCCCACCCATGGCGGGTATCCCCACCTCAATCTCGCGCACACCCGCATCGAACAATGCGCAAGCCACTGCCTCCTTATCGCGGCGCGACAAGGAGACACCAGCGGCTTGGACACCATCTCGCAGAGTAGTGTCTATCAAGTTAAGGTTTTTGCGCATGGACAATCGGCGAAATTTATCCGGCAACCGAACTCTTCGGTGCCCCCCCAACGAGGCTTGCGCAAACCATGATTTTCATTCCGTTTTCAATAGCTCTCCACAGTAATTCTTTTATTCCCGTAAAGCCGCAGGAAAAGTCTGTCCCACACGAGCGACTCGGAGACATTTCTGTGCAATGCCAGCCGCGCATCTTTGATCATGTTATTTATAAACGGCTCCTTAGCTACGCCAGCCTGTTTTCCTCCGGCACCACTGGTGTCTCCCCATTTTCGATGGCGTCTAGGAGCCTGTCGGACTTAGCCCATTTTCAGAGAAAATAAGCCAATTTTCACCATCAAAACACCTTGGTGAAAAATCAAAGCCGCTTAAAAAACACCTTGGTGAAAAATCAAAGCCGCTTAAATCTGATTTTAGAGAGTCGAGTTTGTTAATGGAGGTTAAAGTCCGACAGGCTCCTAGGATTGTGTCGGCCACTTCTTCGGTCAGTGATTTGAACCACTGCCCCTCCGGGTAGAGCACCGCTACGGGACCGTGGACGCAAAGGTTCATGCAGCCCGTATTGCTCACCATCATGTCCAGGCCACGATCTTCGGCTTCCTGTGAAAAATACTGGAAGAGATCAGACGCTTTTTTTGCGCACACTCCGCTGACTGAGCCGTTGCGGAAACTGCCGCAAATGAATAGATGTTTTTCTGGTTTTTTCATGTTTTCCTTTTTTGTTTATTTTGTTTATTAAAAATTTCTGTCTATCAACCGCACCCAGTTCCTGTCCCGCGACAAGTCACCCCAGCTCCGCACCCGGAAAATTCCCTGCGCATGGGCGGTGGTATCGGCTTGCCGTTTAACACGGCTTCGAGCCCCTCTTCGATCAGCCCTTCCATTTCCACGATGGTGAGCCCCTCTTTTTCTAAAATCTTTCTCGGGCTCGGCCCGCACGCCCCGACCAGCAAGTGACTGCAATCGGAAAGCATGTCGCCAAGCTCTTTCCACCGAGCATCTCCGTTACCTGGGGACGGAGTCCGCCGCAACTCCACAAACTTTGGCACTCCGTTTTCGCCTTTCTCGTAAATCAGCACGCGACCCGCTTCGCCAAGATGTTGGTTCACCAGTGCGCCCTCCATGGAGATGACGCCTATGCGTGTGCGTGCTGCGGCACCTTCTTTACCAGGACGGAATGCAGCGAAGTCAGCCAAGGTTCGCATCTGGTCTGCAGAGAGTTCCTCGCCGATTTTTCCAGCGGCATCGGCGCGACATCTTGCGCAGTGCGTCATCTGGCGAAGATGCTGCCCCGACTGTAGGCGAACGCTCGAAATCATAAGTCCGTCTGGTCTCGGCAAGTGCCCAAACCCTGAGCCTTCCACTGGCTCCAGCGGCATGGCGTTCATTATGGTGGCACCCAGCCCGGCCACACATTTCGCTATTTCTGGAATATGGTCAGAGTTGATGCCAGGGATGATTATGCTGTTGACCTTAACGACTACGCCGCGTGCGGAAAGTTCTTTGACGGCCTCAAGCTGTCGCCCGATGAGGCAAGACGCCGCCTCCGTGCCACGGAGCGGCTTTTTATTGTCGCGCACCCACGCATAGATTTGCCCCCCGATTTCTGGGTCTAACGCGTTTATCGTCACAGTGACATGACTGACTTTCAGCGTGGCCAGCTCGTCGAAGTATGGGGATATTCCGAGGCCGTTGCTCGCCACGCACAAGAGCATGTGCGGGTGGCGTGCCCGTATGAGGCGCAAAGTCTCCATCGTCTCTGCGCTGTTGGCAAATGGATCGCCTGGCCCCGCGATACCAGCCACGGCGATGTCAGGGTGTTTTTCGAGCGTGTGCGAGAGATAAGCCACCGCCTGATCGGGCTGCAAGACGCGGCTCGTCACGCCCGGTCTGCTCTCGTTCATGCAATCGTATTTGCGGTTGCAGAAATGGCACTGGATATTGCAACGCGGTGCTACAGGCAGGTGGATGCGTCCGTGCTTGTGGTGCGAGTCCTTGTTGAAGCAAGGGTGTTTCGATATGTCTAGGGTTTGGCAGTTGCTCATAAGTAGCTGTATCCCACGGTTGAATCGGTCTGTTTTTTTTCCATGAGGGCGTTCACTGTGCGGTCGTAAAGTTGCTGCGCTCCGGCGTAACCCAAGTGCAGGACGCGCTGCCCGCCTATGCGGTCGTGAATCGGAAAACCAACGCGAATCAGTGGCACGCCCATTTTGCGTGCCAGCCTGTAGCCTTTGCTGCTGCCGATAACGATGTCGGGTTTCAACTCCTCCGCCCGTTCTTCTATCTCGGCAAAATCCAGCCTGTCGCAGACTTGGCTTTCTGGCGGTAAATCTGGAGCCGCCTCGCGCACCTGTTTTTCCCACCCAACGCGGCGTTCGCCAGTGGCGCAGAGCACGGGAAAAATGCCGGTTTCAGAGAGGAACGCCGCAAGACCAGTCGCCAGGTCAGCATCACCGCAAACGATTGCCCTTTTCCCGAAAACATATTTGTGTCCGTCTATCAAGGCATCCACAAGGCGACCCCTCTGCTGGCGCAGCGCGGCGGGCTTGCACCGCCCAGTGGCCGTCTCCAGCACTTCCATAAAACGATCCGTCTCGCGAATGCCGATGGGCAACCCAAGTAGGCGACGCGGAACCTGAAACTGTTTTTCTAAAAACGCGCCTGCGCTGTCACGCCCCACCAATGAGCGTCCGAACTCGATGGACATCCGCACGCTACCGAGACCTACAATCTCATGAATGGGCGTGCCACCAGACGGCATTTTTTGGTATGAATCCCATGTCTCGCCGTCCATCGTCTCCGAGTAGTCTGGCAAAAGCGTGGCGGGCAGACCAAACTCGCGGCATATTTCTTTCAAGTGCCGCAAATCCTCGGCTGAGACCATGCCAGGAAAAATGGCGACCCGTTCTTGGCGGCGTCCGCTCTCGGCAAAATGCCCGACCAGTGCACGAACGGTCTCATGGAAGCCGTCCATGTGCGTGCCACGGTAGCTAGGCGTAGAAACAGAGACGATTGGCGGGGCATCTTCCACAGCGCAGTTGTCCCTGTATTCTTTCAGGATAAGCGGGACATTTTCGCCAATAGTTTCAGCGAGGCATGTGGTGGCTAGGCCGATCATTTCAGGCTCGTATTGGGCACTAACATTCGCCAAGCCAGCTTTCAAATTTTTGCCGCCGCCGAAAATCGCGCTCTCTTCGTGGAAGTTTGACGAAGCCACATCCATCGGCTCGCGGAAATGGCTGATGAGGTATCGCCGTATGTAGGTGGCGCAACCTTGCGAGCCGTGCAGAAACGGGATGCACCCCTCCACACCGCGAAAAGCGAGGCAGGCACCCAGCGGCGTGCAGAGCTTGCATGCATTGCGCGTAGCCGTGCAATGCTTCATCTCCTTTTCCTCTTCCTGTTCCAAAACGGTGTTCATCCGATAACCCCTTTCGCAGCACCCATGCCACACGAAAAAAAGAACGCTTCAAAACAACTGCAACTATTTGTGAATAAGGGATATAAGAATATGAAATAAAATATAAACAACACCTAACACGGCTTTTTAAACATCGCAAAAACAACGCGTGCGTAGGATTAAATTTATAAAAACAACCGATTTGTTGGTTTTTAAAAAAACACGAAACACCGAAGTCACTTTAGATTTAACGCTGCTTTCGGCGAATCAAGCGATCTTGAAGCTTAGAAAAGAGCAACAGCGCAACAACCGCACCTGATAATGCAAGAAACATGTCCGATTGCGTATCCCAAGGATCGCCCTGCGTTCCAAGAAATTCATCAGCACCTTGACCCAACGCCACAGCCGCCCCCCACTCTACCAACTCGTAAGCCGCGCTGATCGCCAGAACGATGCACACAACGATGAATGCCAGCATCTTTTTCCCAGCAATATAACTCCCCCGAATCAATATCTCCCGGGCAACCAAGGCAGGCACAAAACCCTGAAAAAAATGGCCGATCTTATCATACGGGTTGCGCTGTAGCCCCAGCGCATCAGCCATCCAAAAGCCGAGCGGCACGCGTGCGTAGGTATATGCGCCGCCCACAGCCAAAATAATCGCATGAACAGCAATCAGGGCATATAAAAGTGAAGTGAGCTCCAGACGCTTTCGCGTAGCCCACAGAATTGGAAACGCAATAGCCACAGGCGCGATTTCCAAAAACCATGTGAGGCGGTCGAACGGCGAGATGCCGGAGACAATCAGAGCTATCGCCGCACAAATACTGCCAAGAGTCAAAGGTAAGCTACGCATTGCAAATATTTCTAATTCTAACCTAAATTATGGCGAAAGCCAAAACCGAATATATCTTGGGCTGAACCCGGGGTGTGATTAAAAGTGGGTGAGGTAGATTCAGGCATCCTTGCTTGTGTCTTGAATGCACCTCTGCTCGGGAAAAGATGCAGGCAAGGATGTTAAAAGTGGGTGAGGTAGATTCAGGCATCCTTGCTTGTGTCTTGAATGCACCTCTGCTCGGGAAAAGATGCAGGCAAGGATGCCCGCACCACATTTCCAATGTGCTTCGCACCTCACCCACTTTTAATCACACACCTGAACCCGCCTGAAAAAAGCTTTCACCAATAGGTCTTTGCCTTTTTCAGTAGAGCAGACCTCGCAAAACCTGCTTTTTGGCATAATCCTCCTGTATAACTGGATGCAACAGTCTGTTTTGGAATAAGTTGTGACAGCGTGTTTTCGGGCTTATGCCGCAGGATTTCTTTATACCC
>JAIFLJ010000090.1 GCA_020049135.1 bacterium
TCTTCAGCCATTAAGTCAGCAACTAAACCCTCGCTTGGGTGGGGAAAAGAGAATCATTTGCTCTCATGTTACTCGGGAGAAACCCCTTTCTACTACGAAGGGTAACCCAAAAAAAATCCATTTTAAAAACTCGCGTCGCGCTAACTTGACGCGTATGCCTTTCAGGGTTGTTCTGTTTTTGACTGTAACCTGGGGTAGGCCGCAGACGGGCAACCCTGGCTGACATATAAAACCCCTTCGGGGTTTAAATAAAAACGGCGGCAAAATGCAGGGCATCCTCTACTCAAGAGCCACACATCTCAGGATCATGACGGGCTCGGCAGGCCAATAAATCGCAGATGCGCCCCCATAATCCTAATCTGGCAAAGCCAATGCCAAAGCGCAGCAAAAAGCTAGGCGTTGGTCAAACGAAGGTTGCTTGGCTTGCTCGCCGCCTAACTTTTTTGTCCTGTACCCTCTACTTCTACTTCCTGCCCCTTGATCCTTTGGGCGGTGTCATCTCGGGCGGCAATAACGATAAATGGACAGGCTCTCCCTCTGTCTCGATTTTTATAGACCCTTGCCGAAGCGGGTTAATATATTCTGCGTTGACTTCGACTAAAGTCTGCCCCACCTCAAGTTTAATAGTTCCGATCGTCCTTGCTGGCGCATGTAATACATCTTCAAGTAAGCCAATGATTTCACTAGGACGCACGCCATCTTCTTTTCCCACATCCAAACGCACCCATACCCTCTCAGAAAATGCCGCTTTCTTATCGTCGCGCTCTCTCCCACCCCGTGAAAAATCTTTTTTCTCCTTACTCGGATACTCCTTAGCTTGACGGTCTGGTGCTACAAAGGGACTTTCCATCGGCGTCATCGCAGGAAAAACTGCTTTTTTCTGCTGCGTAGCTACTTCTGGTTCCCCACCAGAGAGAAGTTGGAAAAGTGATGCGGCGATGTCCGTCGGCAAAAAGCCTTCTTCTAGCAAACGATCTACCAAGTTCGTCCAAGCTCCAAATTTCCCTGCCACAAGAATCGAGCGGATTTTTTCCACAAGCACCCCTGTGCGTCGCTCCTCGACCTCTCCTGTCGTGGGAAGCGTCCCTCTCCGAATCTTGGTTTTTGTGAATCTCTCTATAAACTGCAATTTATAGATTTCGCGACCACCAACAAATGTAACGGCCATACCCTGCCGCCCAGCACGCCCAGTGCGTCCGATGCGATGGACATAATCTTCTGCATCATAAGGCAGATCATAGTTCACGACCACTTCAAGATCATCCACATCAATCCCCCGTGCAGCAACATCCGTCGCAACAAGAAAATCAAATTCCGCTTTCTTAAATTTATTCATCACCCGAGTCCGTTGGGCTTGCGCGATTCCTCCGTGAAGCCGGTCTGCAGAAAAACCTTGCGCAATCAATTGATCCGCCAGCTCATCCACCATGCGTTGCGTATTACAAAAAATAAGCCCCAACTTAAAACCATGATAGTCAATAAGGGGTAACAACGAAGACATTTTACCCCTAGGCGGCACTTCATAATAAATTTGTTCCACCGTAGGCACTGTTAATTCCCGCTGCTCGATTTTCACAGCTACTGGCGTGCGAGAATACTTTTTAATCAGTTCGCGAATAGGTGGTGAAAGCGTCGCAGAAAAAAACACTGTTTGTCTCTTGACCGGTGCCGCCTGCAAAATACATTCGATTTCATCCCGAAATCCCATGTCCAACATACGGTCTGCCTCATCCAAGATTACCATCCGCACTTCTTGCAACGAAAGCGTGCCTCGTTCCAAATGATCAATAAGCCGTCCAGGAGTGCCAATCACGATTTGAACGCCTTTTTTTAATTCGTAAAACTGACGCTCATACGATGCGCCTCCGTAAATAGGCACTGCGTGAAGTCCCTTCTTATAAATACCAAGCTTATGGACTTCCTCCGCCACTTGCGTCGCTAATTCCCTCGTTGGACAAAGAATCAAAACTTGGACTGCTCGGCTTTGTGTATCAACTAATTCAATAGCTGGAATGGCAAAAGCTGCTGTTTTTCCTGAACCTGTTTGGGATTGGCCTACGACATCATGTCCAGCCATAAGCTGCGGTATAGCCGCCGCCTGAATCGGTGCCGCTTCTTCAAACCCCAAGGCTGCGACGGCTTTAAGGACTTCAGGTGAAAGGTTAAGGCTGGAGAAAGATGGTTTATCCATGTGATAGCGTGTGTTCTTAGTTAATAACAAGTTAGTAATTCCTAATGTGTGAATCACAATAGGACTATTGCCAAAATAGCAAAGCTGCCCCCTTGTTGGAAGTCTAATTTTTTAATTATTTTTCTACCCCCTCGAAAGGAACGAAAGTCAGCTCTGCGCTGGGCGGGTCATCCCTAGTGGACGGAGCACCGTGCGCGGGGTCGAAACGCGAGCGCGGAACCAACTCCACATGCCCATCGCAAAAAAGCAGGTGCGCCGAGCTTTCGGGTGCGTCATGAGTTTTGGCTTTGCCATAAAAAGACTTAATTTCTCCATGCGTAAAAATCGGCTCGCGCCCCACCACTTCGCCTAGGAAAACAGTGGCCGACGGGTTGTCTATGCGCGTTATGCGTAGCTTTTTGCCCTTGGAGGGTTTCAACCATGCGTTCATCGCGTAGGTGAAAAGCGGCTCACTTTCGCCGAGGTTGAGTTGGAGTGCCTCATTTTCGGATACACCGGGGTTTATCCAGATAGAAGTATCGCCTAGACGCGGTGGCACGCCGACTGCGACTAAGTCGGAAAGCGGTTTTTGTGAAAGGTATAGCGGCAGTCGGTTGAACCATGCATCTGGGTTGTCCAAGTCAGGCGAGCCATCGCTTTTCGCCCCCAAAACGGGGAGCGTATTGCGGTTGTCTGGCAAGGATAAGTTGATCGCGATGCCCCACTGCCGGAGATTGCTGAGGGACTGGATTTGGCTTTCCCTTTTACGAACGGCTGAAAAAGTGGGATTCAGCAGGGCGACTATGGCGGCTACTGTCGCCAGCACAAAAACGATTTCCAATACGGAAAATGCGCCGCGCCGACGAACTGCGCCAGCGGTGGTCTCCAGAATAAAATGGCGGTGCCGTTTTTTCATTGCGCCCCGTTGCGGAATGCTGACAAAGATTGCGGGTTGGCGGAGAGCCAAGCAAGGAACGCACGGAACTCACCCTCTTCCCGCACTATGAAAAGGGCACTGTCTGGCAGAGAAAAGCGGTTTTTTATCAGAGCGGCCAAATAGGATGATGTGACTACGCTTGATGCGTTGGGCGAAAAATTGGCTGGGATAGCCAGAGACGCATCAGCCGCCAACTCTTTTATTTTATCGCTAGTCAGTTCCACGCGCACCACTGGGCTTTCCCAAGGCATGGACTCATAAACCGCAGCGGTAGTCAGTGATCCATCAAGCCACTGTGAGCGGATTGATTCCGCTGAATAAATCGGGACGCTGCCTGGGCTGCAATCGGAGAGGAACGCGAGGCAGAGAGTTAAAATTTCTTTTTCTGAAACAGGGCGCGGAAGCTCCGCCACAGTCCTGTTGGCCCCGCGTATTTGCTCCGCGAAAACTTCTATCTGTTTTTCTATTTCGTCATCGGGGTCTATGCTGTTCCTAGACATTTCTACTATGCTGCGACTTGTCACCACGAGTTCGCCGTTAGATTTTCGTTCCACATCCATTCTGGCCACAGTGTAACCCGCGTTGTTGCGGCGGATGTTTTGGGAGACTGGCACTGGCCACCCATCATAGTTCTTGGCAGCCCAAGCATCCGTGTTTTTCGATGAATAAATTCGGTGCGCTGTTATCAGGTCAAAGCCGAGCGCTGCGATTTTGGAGACAAAAGGCGGACACTGCTCGTATGACTCAAATTTAAACCAGTTCATGATGCGGTAATCGAAAACCGATTGCTGGAACGGCTGGAGAAAAGGTCTGTAGTCCCTTGCAGGATGAACCGGATAACGGATATCGTGGTTATAGTGCGCTGGAAAGTGCATGGGAAAACTGGCGGGGGAAGTTTCACCGTGAAAATTTGCGGCGAGCAAAATTTGCAAAGAGCCTTTTTGCAAAGAGTGGACGACACGGCTACCGGGAAATGCAGGCGCGTTATCTTTGTCGAGAAACGGACAGAGAATTGTTGCCTTTAAATCTTGCAGCGACTGCGGTGCTAGACACGCATCTAGGTTGCCGAGGAAAACCGCATCGTACCTCATAGCGTTGAAAAATGTGACCATGTTTTTGCCGCCGGTGATCGCAGTCGCGAAACTCCCCTGCAAGCTGTCTCCGCTGTCCAATAAAAGCACCTCTGCCCCCGATTCAGCAGCCTCTTTTCTGACTTGTTTTACATAGGCGGAAATGAATGGATAGTACTGAAGCGGTGCTACCCCTTTGAGTGAAGTGGGATAGACATTTCCCAAAAGCCGACCAGTGTGGAGGAGGATGAGTTTCCTTTTTGCGTGGAGCGGCTCTTTCTGGCACGAGCCGAACGAAAAAATTGCTAACACCGCCATAGCAAGCCAGATGGCAATGCACGCCCCGCCCTGAATTTTTTTGCAACTCATAGTGCCGTTTCTATGACTCGCGTGTGGCATACTCGTGACATAACGGCTTCTGTTGCGAGAATTCAAATTCTATTCTGCGGCCTGCCGCGCCTCTATTAGTTTTCTGAAACGGGACATCAGCGGACCGTCATCATCTTTCGGCGGCGGCAGTTTTACGGGTTGTTCTGGAGTGTGCCCGCCCATGAAAAGCCAATCCACCCCCTCCAGAAATGGCGTTCCTAGCTGTGCCACTTTACGGTCGTTCACCGACGAATACGAAAGGACGAGGTGTTCTCTGGCACGCGTGACGGCCACATAGAGAAGGCGTTTTTCCTCCTCGAAATCCCCATCTCCGTTGGCCACACGCGGGTGCGGCATCTGCGCAGAGCCAGCACCCAAAAGCCAGACGCCGTCCCACTCTAGTCCTTTGGAAGAATGGATAGTGGAAAGGATCACAGAGTCGCCCGGATGTTTCTCGTCAATTTCGCGGCTCAACGCAAAGCCGTCTAAAAAATCCTCCAGTGCCACGGCCTTCTCCCCGTTGCCCATCGAATTCACAAGAGCATCAAGCGTGCCGAGCCGCTCTTCGGCATCTTTCGGGTAGTTGGCCAAAATTAGAGGCTGGATAAAATCTTTTAGCTGCCGCCCTTTGTTTTCAAGGCTGGGCTCCTTCTCCAGTTTTTCCAGCCAGCGCGGCACATCCATAGCTTGGCGCGGCCAAAAGGCGTTTGCGAAAAGGGAGCCTGTGTGTTCTTCCACAGCCTTGGCTGCGGTGCCTTCTCCGATGCCGGGGAACATTGTGAGCACGCGCAGGAGTGCCACCTTGTCGTGCGGGTTGTGGCAAAGCCTGAGAAAACCTATAAAGTCTTTCACCTCCGAAGCGTCGGCCAGCGTCAGGCCGCCGTATTTTTTGTAGCGGATGCGGTTTTGGTTCAGGGCAACTTCCAACGGTGTGAGCAGGCGCGATGAGCGGGTGAGAATGGCGCATTCGCACGGGCGTTTGCCTGAGCCGATGCGACGCTGTATCCATGCCACAGCAGCAGCGGCTTCTTGCTGCGCGTTCGGAAAAACAAAAAAGCTAACCTTCCCCTCGCCCGCGCCCAACCCCGCGCTCTTCAGCCTGAGCGAAGAAGCCGTTTGTTCCACCACGCGGTTGGCCACATCCAATATTTTCTGCCCACTGCGGTAGTTGTCTTCGAGTTTCAGAACCTTGGCATCAGGATGCTTGGATGTGAAACCTATGATGAGTGAGGCATCGGCTCCGCGAAAGCCGTAAATGGACTGGTTCGAGTCGCCCACCACCATGAGATGTTCAGGCGCAAGTGCGTCTAGTATGGCTTGGTTTATCCTATTGTTGTCCTGCATTTCATCCACGAGGACAAATTTCCAGCGCGCCCGCAATTCCGCCGCGTACTGCGGGTCTTCTTCCATCCGTTTCAACCAGAGCATCAGCAGATCATCGTAGTCCACGCTGTTCGCGGCTCGTTTCAGACGCTCGTAGTGTTCGACTACGCGGTTGGCTTCGCCGCCCAACCCAACGAACGATTCCTCCAGAACAGCCTCAATGCTGCGACATGTGTTCCGAGCCAAAGAGTAGAGCGCGTGCAAGCGAGATGGGGAAAAGAGTTTAGACTGCGAATCTATCCCAGCCTGTTTGAGGGCAGATTTCCATATAGAATGAGCCTCCGATTCATCCAAGGTGGAAAATGACCTGTGCGCCAATCCAAACTTCGTAGCGTCCTTGCGCAAGAGTGTGGACGCCACAGCATGGTATGTGCCGACCACCAGCGCGTCACCCGCATAACGGGGCGAGATATGCCTAGTCAACTGGTCAACGCGTCGGCGCATTTCCGAGGCGGCCTTGCGCGTGAAAGTGATCATCAATATAGAACCGCGCGGGATGCCATCCCTCACCAGCCCAGCCACCCAGTGGACGCATGTGGCCGTTTTGCCTGAGCCTGCCCCTGCCAGCACCACAAGGCGTTTCTCACGCGATGCTGCCACAGCCGACTGCGAAGGGTTCAATTTCATGTTTGCACAAGTATTTCTAAAAGGGTTCGTTCGTTACCATGTTCGCATAGCGATGACCACACCAAAAAATTTATTGCCACCATTTAAAAAAACCCGCTTGCCAACGCCAGTTGCACGGACAAAACTTCTTGCGCCATGGTTCATCCACGCTTTCGCTCGTGTGTTTCTAACACCGTTTTAAAAGTGCTTCTTTTTGCCGTGTTCGCATGGCCTGCAACAAATACTTTTGGCCAAAAGATAATCCCAGGGACAGATGCTGTGCTCAAAAAAGATTTTTCACTAGCGATCCCAGAAGGCAAAGTGCTTTTAAGAGCTGGCCAAAAATTGAAAATTGAAGCCGTGCGGGACGGCTTGGCCATTTTGTATTTTGGCAAGCACAGGTTTACCCTTCCGCCAGATGATGTCTCTTTTAAAACAGTCACGGATGAGGAATGGCTGCTGCATGAGGCGAAGCTAAACGGCCACCTTTTGCCAGGCATGAGCAGGCAGGATGTCATAGAACTAATGGGGTATCCGCCTGAGTCTTCCAAGGATAACGATTCCGAAGAATGGAAATACCCGCTTTTCAAAAGCGAGATGCGCGAAATCTCCCGTTTCGAGTATTCTAGGGGAGCACCGTGCGCGGAGGTTTATGTGCCAGGTATTACGGTGCTGCAAAACGGTGCCACGGTGACTTTTCCAGGGCGTTTCGTCCCCACGCCCCGCGATGTCACCAGCCTCTCCCGCAGTTCGCCAGTGCAAGTTTTGCGCGGGTATTTGAATGTCCGTTTTTTGAACGGAAAAGTGGTCGGTATAGAAGAAACGCCCGCGCCGCAAAAGAAGGATGAAAATGGCTCACGGACTCACGGGCGCGGCGCGGCTGCTTGGCCATCGGATTTTTTTGGCCACGGTTTCCAAAGCGAACTCTCGCTGCCCTGTTTCCAAGCCCAGCGCATCCACTCTATCAGCGAATGTGCAAGCCAGAGTGCCCACAGCAACATCAGGACGCGGTAAAACCAAAGCGATATGCTGACCGCACTCGGCACGGGGAGCGTAGATTTTTCTAGCGGCTGAAACCATATCAGCGTCGTATTTGCTGAACCGTTCCCCGCTATCCACATTTCTGGCGAGCCAAGCAACCCTTGGCGCACTACATAAATCAGGCATCCGATCATGACCACCGTTGCGCCCAGCAACAAAAGCTGCGCCAAATTAAATACCCACCAAGAAAGTTTTTTCGCTCCCCATTCCCCGCGCTGTATGAAGAGGAAAAACCATGCGAGGACAACGAGTGCCACAGGAAACGGCACCTGCGTCAACCCCACGCAAAGCAATATCCACGAATGTGCTTTCAGCGGCGATGAGGGCAGGCGGGAAAGAATCCATCCAGCACCTATCGCGCAAAGGAGTATCCCCCAAAAACGGACGGCTGGCCCACGCAAAGGGCCGTCCGCCCAAAGTATCCAGCGGTCACGCGGCAAATGCATCGTGGTTGTTATGTTGGCACTTTCCACTGGCAAGCGGACTTCGTCGCCCGAAATTGCTGTCCCGAGCGGAATCAGCGTTTTCCATTCCAAGCTGATTTCCTGCTGCCCGGGTTTGAGGGGGACGATCACTCGGTTGCCCTCCAGTCGGACAGGCACGGAGTGCCCTTGCCGTTTGAGTTGCGTTATCTCGACCTGTTCACCATCCCTCCCCACCTGTATCGGGAAATCTTCGCCAAGGCTGGACTGCACCAGCAGCGAGAGGTTACTGTGCCGACAATTTTTGCCAGGCCGTATCTGATGCCGCACGCGGTGAACTGTCTGCGTAGCACCCGTCACATCTTCCGGGCGACCTACTTCGAACGAAACTTTTTCGCCTGGCCACGGACGCCAGACTGGCTCCAGCGCACCATCGCCGCCACGCGCACTTTCGAAAACTGGGTGCAGTCCAGATATTGTCAGATTCCAAACGGGCGAGAGCTGCATGCGCCACCGCTCTACCCAAAGCCCAGTCTTTGCCGCTTCCAAATCAAACTTTGGAACGATCACCCACTCGCTCTCCCACGAAACCGAGTCCTCCTGTGCCCCGAGCCTAATTTGCGCTTTTCCGTTTTCTACCGAGATGTTCGTGGAAAGAACTTTTTCGCCGTCCAACAGAGGTATTTCCAACGATATGGCCTTGCCCCTCTGGCTGAGTCGCTTCACACTGTTCTGAACGCGCCAGAGGATGCCCAACTCGCAAGAGCGCTCGAAAAGAGCCACCGCACGAAAATCGTTTCTATCATATCCTACCTCATCTACGGCTAGAGGCGTTTTCTGTTTTTTGACAAAGAAAATCTGGTTTTCTGGGACGCCATTCTTTTTCAGTCCCTTCACCTGCCACTCGCTGGCATCTGCTGAAAAATATCTGGGCTTCAGTGCAAACGAAAGCGACCATTCAGGCACGGGCGGCAGGAGGCTCTCCACACGCACGCGATGGACGCCCTGTGGAACCATCACCCACAGTTTTCCCTCGTGCCTGCGCGAAACGGCGGGTCTGTTCCCATCTATCACAATGCTGGTCGGAGCCCATTCCGGTATGCCGTCTGGCATTGGAACGGCTGCTGTCACGGCTGCGTGAACCTCAGCATCCAAAATGATTTTGGAACCTGATATGTTGAGCGAGACAGATGCTATGTCCGCAGCTTTTGGAAACGCCTTGGACGGCTCCAAAATCCGCTCGCGCAATGTGCTTATCATTTCTTTGTCAGGGAACAAACCAGCACCTTGTGCCACCGCCGTTTCGGCTGCAAACGATCCCGATTGACCTACAAATAAAAAGCCCGCCAAAAACATGACTGCAAGCGCAGCACTGGAAAAACCGCGTCCAAATTTAAAGCTGGATAGCCAAACTGGTTTCCCCAAAAGCACAGCCAGAAAAAGGATCAGCGTGACTACTCGAATAACGGTTATCAGCCGCTGCCACGCAGGCGAAATAAGGACTGGTCTGATTTCTTGGTTCGATGAAACGGGGCCGTCCCAGCGGCAGACAAGGGGCTGTTGCCAGTGCCACTCCGGCACGCCTGGCCCAGTCTGTATCTTGGCTTTGGGCTGCTGCGCCAAGTTGCTGTTTCTGGATATATTATTGCCTTGGTAGTAACTGTCACTTTTGCTTTGGGATTTCATTTTGGATTTGGCCATCACGGAACTTGGCGCGGGTGCTCCCTGCACTACTGGAGACTGCGGCACTTCAGCACGCAAAGCCAACGCATCAGCCTGAACTTCGTTCTCGCTTTCTTCGGCCAAAAACTTTTCATCTAATCGGTGGCTCACAGAATTGGCCGATGCTATTTTTTCGAGTTGCGGGTAAAGTGCCCCTTGTATTTGCGCTGCTATAAATGGAGCCAGCCAGCAAAGCAAAACTGCCGCCGACACCCATTTGGCCAGCGTCAACAGACGCCGCACTGCGCAGTCCGACATGAAGCGTCTCAGGACGACCACACCGAGCAACACCAACCACGCGAACCTCGGAGCGTCCATCTCGTGATAAGAAAGGCCAAAAGCCAAAAAAGCTATCGCTGCCGCTGCGAAACCCCAGACGCGAAAAACCGTGAGCCCTACCACCATCAAAAGAAACAAGTCCAACAGAGTCCACGCCGTAAGCCAATCCCCCGAAACTCTGTCGCCACCAAATACGGCAAACGCCCGCCAGCCCGGTGGGATGTGAATGGTCATATCTAGCGAATCAGCATCCGTTTTCCACCCGGACGCATGCAATGGAGAAACAGCCGATGAACGCCCCACCGCCTCTACCTCGAAATTGCGCGAGCGTACTTCCATGCCAGAAAGTCCCGTGCGCGGGTTTTTCGTGACTAGCTGCGGTTGTCCGTTGATTTTGACCGTGCCCAGCCTGCAACTCTCCGCCGAGTCGAGCCTCCACATCTGCTGCATCTTACCAGAAAGCCTGTCGCGGTATGTCAGTCCGCCGCCTTTTTCGTCCAACCATATCTCGCGCCGTATTTTCAACCCATCCGGTTTCTGCATGCCCATACCGCGCATTTTTTCTTCTATGCGAAACGCCCCGTCCGTTTTCCAGAGATAGACAGGCCATTCGCGCCATTTATGCGGGAACGATGTCTGCGTGACATCTACTGGATCAATGCCGCGCAACTCGACTACGCGCATTTCTGGCATGGCTTTAAAAGCCACCCACTCCTGCGCGGCAGCGGGCGATGCGCCCGGCGCAAAACGACATTCTGCAACGGGCTCCACGCTGAATGCGTCCACCTGTATATGCCAACGCCCAGCTCGCACTTGCACCTTCATCGCGCCCGCATCGTCCACACGCACGGGAAGTTGCGAGTGGATAGCTGCCAGCTTCCACCCTTCAGGCAAAACCGTGCCCAAAGACTCTTCGCGGCTTTTCCCCGAAACGCTCAACTCAACATCTGTGCGCAGCCAGAGCGGCATCCCATCTTCTAGCAGCCTGTGGACTTGGACAGAGAGCATATCTTTCTGGTCGCTTTGCTCATCTGTTTTCGCACGCGGCTTCAACCATATTTTACCGTCCCTTTCCCAGTTCGGAACATCCACCGTCTTGCCTTCTACTGACATGGAGACGACGCCGTATTGGCGTGAGAGAGAAATGCTTGCCGGCAAGTTTTCCCAGATGAATTTGCCGCTCACGCGGTGTTCGCCAGGAGGTAATAAAACACGCGGCTGTCCGTTTCCGTCCGTCACGGGCCAAGGCTTGTCACCAACCTTCACAGCGCACGGCCACGCATCCTTGTCGCCTGGAAGAAAAAGAAATGATTCGTGATACACCGTGACCGAAACGGAGAAAGAGCCGCCTTTGGCATCTAGAAGCAACGACAGAGAAGATGGCCAGACGCAGTGCGGCTGAGATGCGTTATCAAATGATGCTGGACAATTTTTGTGCGGGTTATCCCATGTCGCCCAATCGCCCCAATCTTTCAGTGCTAGCGGTATATTTTTTTCCGCGCCGACTAGAGCCACAGAAAACGAAATTAAAAACATGAATGTTAGCAGGTGGTTTACCATTTTTTCCTTTCAAACTGGTTGTGTATGCACATGTTTTTTAAATCCCGCTGGCACGACCTGCAACCACAAAAAAAAGAGGGAAACCTTGCGGGTTCCCTCTCTACTTGAAAAAAAGAAAATTATTTCTTTTTCGCAACGACTTTCTTGACCGGAGCTTTAACCGCTACCTTTTTTACTGGAGCTTTAACTGCTGCTTTCTTGACCGGAGCTTTAACCGCTACCTTTTTTACTGGAGCTTTAACTGCTGCTTTTTTCACAGGGGCCTTTTTGGCCGGAGCTTTAACTGCTGCTTTTTTTACTGCCATGACTATCCCACCCCCTCTCGTTGCGTGAGCACGCACTTTTAATTTCTCTATAAGACCGTGTATGACGATCACTCATTGGATGTTGAAAATAAATTTTTCCAGAGGAATCGTCAAATAAAATTTACAAAAAAGTGCTTTATTTTTTAATTGTTGATGAAATCAGATTCGCACGGACGATCTCAAGTATCCCATCAACCTTCCAGAGCCGCCCTATCCCCTCGTAGCCGCACGCTAGCGTCCCTTCCTCTGGACCGATGAATTGCACGCCGCGAGATTTCAGCGTGGCCACATGCTGCTGCGTTGCTGGGTGCAGCCACATATTACCGTTCATCGCAGGCGCGAAAAAGAGGGGCGCACGCGTGGCCAGCAGCAGTGCCGTCAGGGCGTTTGGAGCGAGACCCAGCGCGTGCTGCGCCATTATGTTGGCGGTGGCTGGAGCCACGAGCACCAAGTCCGCTTTATCGGCCAACTCAATATGCAACGGGATGCCTGCTGGCTCATCATTCAAGTGAACAGTCACTCGGTTGCGCGTCAGTGTCTGGAGCGTGAGAGGAGTGACAAAATCAACCGCCGCAGGCGTGAGCACAGCGTGGACATCGTGCCCGTCCTTGGTGAGCGCACTGGCTATATCAGCAGAGCGATAGGCCGCTATGGAACCGCTGACGCCGAGGATTATTCTTTTGCGTGACATAGGATCAGCAGAGTGTGAGACGCGAGCTTTTATACCGTTCGGCGCGTATGATCGCCCTGAATTTTTGCAGGTCTTCTTCCATCGTGCCGCTCAAAATCGTGTACAGGTAAGGCTGCCAGTGTGCCATCTCTTTTCTCGCGTTTTCTAGTCGTATGGCGATTTGCTCTTCCGTCTCTGTGCCCCGCTTCCTTAGCCTGCGCTCCAGTTCCTCAATGGTCGGCGGCATTATGAAAATATCCACCAGCGATTGCGTAATCCAAGGCTCGCCAGATGCCCTTATCTGCTTGGCTCCCTCCACATCAATGTCCAAAAGCAAATCTATGCCCGACTGGAGCACCTCGTAGGAATTTTTTTTCAGCGTCCCATACTGGTAGCGGTGAACGCGGGCGTGTTCCAAAAATTCGCCCGCCTCTTTTTTGGCCTCAAAATCCCCGTCGGAAAGGAACCAGTAATCAACGCCGTCCTCCTCACCAGGACGCGGCGGACGCGTCGTGCAAGAGACCGAATATTTGAAATCGGGAGCCTGCTTGAGGTTTGCGCAAAGGGTGCTTTTCCCAGCCCCGGAAGGGGCGGAAACAACGAAAAGGATGCCTGCTCGTCTGAATGCGTTCATTCGATATTCTGAACTTGTTCGCGCACTTTTTCAATTTCTGTTTTCATCTCCACCACCTCGTGCGAGATGGCAAGGTCATTCCCCTTTGACCCAAGCGTGTTCACCTCGCGCTGTATTTCTTGCAGGAGAAACTCCAGCTTACGCCCTGCTGCACCACCTTTTTTAAGCGTCTGGACAAACTGGTTGTAATGGCTTTCCAACCGCGTCAGCTCCTCTGAAATGTCGCAGCGATCAGCAAACATGAACAGGTCTTTGCGAAAATTTTCGTTGTCAGGCGAAACTTGAAAACCGTTTTTCTGGAGCTTCTTTTGCAGCGTCTCGCGGT
This sequence comes from bacterium, assembly GCA_020049135.1. Taxonomy (GTDB): domain Bacteria; phylum Verrucomicrobiota; class Verrucomicrobiia; order JADLBR01; family JAIBCM01; genus JAIFLJ01. The sequence continues at coordinate 13,494 of JAIFLJ010000090.1, forward strand.
ATTGTTTCAGCACGAGAGGTGCGCGTTTCAGCACCCGCGCCCGCGCCTTTTGCAGCAACGAAATACGGGCAAGCAGGTCAGCCTTCAAGTGCGCCCCTTCCTTCTCTCTCATGCGTAGCCAGTCCTTCAATGCCTGCGATGCGGCAGCCTTGAGCGCGGGGAGGAGATTTGCGGTCTCAATTCGATGCTCGGTCACTATTACGCCAGGGGCACGCAAGATGTCGCCCACCCTGATGTCCCCGTCCAGTTTCAGCGTTTTTTTCATTTTCTGCAAAGCCAGCGCGAACTCTTTGGCGAGTGCCATGTCCACACGCTCGCGCGAATCAGAGCGACTGGGCAGATGGTAAACCGTCACCTGCACACGCCCCCTGTGAACAGCGGGCAATATCTCCTCGCGCACCTCGTTTTCGAATCCGCTCCAGTCTTTCGGCAGGTGAACAGAAATTTCGAGCTGCTTTTTATTCACCGAACTTATTTCGGCCACAACCCATCCGTCCACCGCCTTGACCTTCGCCTTACCAAATCCTGTCATGCTTAACATGCGCTCTTTTTAACACCTACAAAAGAAACGCCAAACATATTTTAATGTGTCGAATCCAGTGCCAAGAAAAGAAACGACAAGTGACAAGAGGTAATGGAAGAGAAAAGCAAGTCGCAAAGCGTGGGAACAGATCGTGGGCCAGGGCGTTTGGTAAGAAAACAGAAAGATGTTGGGATGGAGTGATTTAAAAAAAGGCTAGACAAACTGGGGTAAAAGAGCTGAGATAGA
>JAIFLJ010000030.1 GCA_020049135.1 bacterium
GCCTGATTCCATACCTCCCACACTGCCAGACAAAGAGCACGCTATTTCCCAACTCTGGTTTGCTCTACCTCACCCACTTTTAATCACACCCTTTACGGAGTTATGGGGCGTCCTCTTTTTCAAACCCTGGAAGGTCTGTTTCCCGCGCCCGTTTCATGCGGTCTTTGGCCATGGCGATATACTCCTCACTCTTTTCTATGCCGATCCACCGACGGCCCAGCTCTTCTGCCACAAACGCTGTGGTGCCAGACCCCGAAAACATATCCAGCACCCAATCGCCCTGCTCCGTGCTCATCATGATAAGCTGCGAAATCAGGCGGGTCGGTTTCTGGCTGGGATGCCCGCACTTCTCTTGCGAGAGACCCTTGAGGCTGGGCACGGAAAGGATGTTGGTGGCAAACTTCCCTTTGCGCAAATGCGCTAACCGCGCATTTTTATCGCTGTAGCGCTTGTCCTTCATGTAGCGCTCGATAGTCTCTTCGTCGTAGGGAACGCGCACACTCTCTTTGAAAAATTTCACGCTGTCGCTTTTGCGCAACACTAGAATCATTTCGTAGGCAGGCGTGAGGCTGTCCCGCCGCTCGTTGTAGCCCACCACGCGATCCCATATTATAAGATCGTGGAACGCAAAAAGATTGCAGAAACGCGACAGGGCGTGGATGAACCCGTGCTCGCGTTTTCCGAGCTGGCCGAAAATAAAGCAGAGCCCGTCGTCTCTCAAAACTCTCATGCACTGCCGCAACCACTGCTCGCACCAAGCTAGGTGCTCGCTGGTAGATTTCCACTGGGAATCCCACTGCTCGTCCAAGACGCGGAAGTACGGCGGATCTGCTATGACTGCCTGCGCCCATGCGTTTGGCAAACCCGACAAGACTTCCACCGCATCGCCGCAAACAAACCTGTTTTCAGAAGACAACACGCTATCGTCTTAAAACATCCGTATAAAAAACAAAAGCATCTTTACGGTAGAAATATCGCATAGCAATTTAGCTTGCGGCTGCGTATTTACTGAGACCGCTGGCGTCACGCTGGCTCTTCCTCTGATTTTGCCAACAAAATGTCAGCGTTCCCAGCATGATACCATATTTCCATGCACACCCGTTTCCTGCGATCAGAGGTGCTTGGGCATTTATGGAGGCGTTGCGCTTTGTGCGTGCCAAAGACCTTCCCTGTTTTGGGCGATTAGGAGGTCTATTTCTTCATCTGAGCGTCCGAGGTTTTTCCATTGCCTTTTCAACTGCGGCTCGATCTCTTCGAAGCTGAAACCCATCTGTTCTGTCATGCGTAAAAGTGCCTCCAGATTTTTTTGGTAGCGGGCCGCCTCCGTTACCATCAGACAGTAATATTCTAAAGCGATTTTTCTCTTTTTTAATTTTTCAGCCAGAGATGCTATCTGCCAATAGAGGTAGCTGGGGTTCACGCGATTGATATTTTTTTTATTGGCCAGAGGGGGCGTGCCTTTTTTTTCCATGTCACCATCGCCTGTGGCGCACAAGTAAGATTGGAGTGCCTTGGCATGATGGGCTTTGTCATCCCACATGTGCAGGTATCCGTTGCCCGCATATTCCCACATGGCAGATGCCAGCTCGTTGTCTGGGTGCTCGGCCAGCCAACTCTCCAAGATAGATATTCCATTTTGGACAGATGTTTGGCGGTCTTTCCATGTGGGGAGAGGTGCTTCCGAGTTTGGATGTGGGGCGAACCCTTCTTTGATGTGTGTCGCGGCCAAACGCAAAACGGCCTCGTGAATCAGCGGGCTTCCAGGCTGCTCATCAATTATTTTTTGGTATCGCGCCCTAGCCAAAGTGTAGTACGGCGGGGTTTTCCATTCGGGCTCGCCCTCAGCTATCCGCCCGAGAAATATCAGTGATCGAACCGCGAATGGAGAATCTGGTACTTGAACAACCAGTGATTCAAACTTGCTTTGCGCCCGCAAATATGTGCGACGGCTCCGCGGTTCGGCGCGGTAGAGGCAGAACCCTTGCCCGAAAAGCCCCTCAATCCAAACTGCACTTTGCGGCGGGGCGAGAGCCGTGGCTTTTTCAAAAAACGGCAAGGCACTTTGTGTGCCGCGCCCGTGGAAACATTCCGCCTGCGCCTTGAGCAACCACGCCTCCGCCACATCTTTGCCACCGCCGGAAATTATTTGGGAACAGATTTTTAGAGCCGTGCCCAAATCGGCTGGAGAGGCATCGCTGCGTGCGATAATTTTTTCCGCACGCCAGAGAGGCCGCTCCCCATCTGCACCCGCCGCACTTCCGCAAAACAGGGTGGAAGCAAAACAGAACGCGGCGGCAAATGCAGCCGATAAAAACCGCCTCCTCGCGGGCGCACGATTAGGACATTTCAACATAAATGCGCTGCATCAGCGGGTCTGAAGCGTGAAACCGACGGATGAACATGATCCCTTTTTCGTCCAGCACACGACCCTTGGGGATGATCAGTATCCCGACATTGTTATAAACATCGCAGGTCAATTTCATATCTAGCTTGAGCTGGTCAACTGTGACCTCCTGTTCGCGGTAAGAATACTCTGGGCATGTGGCCAATATCTGGAGAAAAATGTGTGCCACCTGCGGGAGGAAGCGGATGCCTATATTTTGTTCCACGAAAGCCTTAGCATCAGAGCGAGGGAGGAGGTTTATCTCATCATAGGCATCTGGCACAGACATGATGGCCGAAAGTAATGGAATGCTTTCTCCGGCGAGGTTGTTGGGGTAGCCCTGCCCGTTGTGCCATTCGTGGTGGCACAGGATGACTTTGGAAACCTCTTCTTCAGGGAAAAATCCGACCAGTTGCGCCCCTGCACGCGGGTGTTCTTGCAGAGCGGCTTTCTGGTGCAGTGGTAGCTTCTGGAAATCAACTTGCTGGTACTGGTGGAAGCGACGGCTGACGCTCACCATCCCTATGTCGTGCATGCGTGCCGCCACGCTCAACACATCGAGCTTTTTTTCGGATAGCCCCATCCGTTTGCCGATGGCCAAAGACCATTTCTCCACCCGCTCAGAGTGGCTGGCGAGCAAGTGGTTGAACCTGTCCAAAACATTCACGCAAAGCCCGACCGAACTCGATAGAGCCATCCTTAATTGCTGGTTGCTGTGAATAAGCTCGTTGTGCAACCGATCATTGTCTCGCACGAGGCTCACGCGCTCCAGAGCCTGACGGAGAACACCCTCCACGGTCTCCACCTTGAACGACTTGGGTATGAAACGGAATATCTGCCCATCGTTGATCGCCTTCAGCAGCACATCCTGATCCGGGTAGCCTGTGGTCAGAATCCGTATCGCATCAGGCATGCGCCCGTGTATTTTCATCAAAAAATCTAGGCCGGAACCATCCGTCATCCGCTCATCGCTCAAAAAAATACGGCAGTCAGGATGTATCTCCATCATCCGTTCTGCGGCCTCTAGGCTGGCCGCGCCCAGAGGTTGACACCCCATTTTTTGCACCTGCATTGTCAGGAATTGCAAAATGGATGCTTCGTCTTCGATCAGTAAAACTTTGTCTTTGACAGGCGATGCCAACATAAAATCTATCCCGTTCGGCGTTTCAAAAAATCCATGTTCTTCTGCGGGTAAAATATTTCTCCATTCAACCAAGCAAGTCCATGCCCACGAATTCTGCGGCCTGTTTCACATCCTTGTCGCCGCGCCCAGAAAGGTTGACCAAAAGTATTTCCGATGCAGGCATCGCTGGTGCTATTTTTATGGCGTGAGCCACTGCGTGCGAACTTTCCAGAGCAGGCAAAATGCCCTCCACCTGCGCGAGGCGACGAAAGGCAGCCAGTGCCTCATCATCGGTGGCATAAACATATTCCGCACGGCCTGTCTCGCGCAACCACGCGTGTTCTGGCCCCACAGCAGCGTAATCCAGCCCAGCGGAAATCGAATGTGTGTTCATAATCTGGCCGTGTTCGTCCTGCAAAACATAGGATCGCGTCCCCTGCAAAACGCCGAGGCTGCCGCCGTGAAAACGCGAGGCATGTTCGCCCGGCTCAAGGCTGCGCCCACCAGCTTCGACCCCAATCAGACCCGTCTCCTTATCCCCCAAAAAAGCCGTGAAAATGCCGATGGCGTTGCTGCCGCCGCCTACGCACGCAACCACCTGTTTCGGAAGCTGCCCGTTTTCTTTTTCCAAAATCTGGCGGCGTGCCTCATCCCCTATCACCCTTTGAAAATCGCGCACCATAGCTGGGTACGGGTGCGAGCCGTAGGCTGTTCCCAAAATGTAGTGTGTGGTTCTTATGTTCGTGACCCAGTCGCGCATGGCCTCATTGACGGCCTCTTTCAGAGTTTTTTGCCCAGCGGTAACAGGCACCACCTGCGCCCCTAAAAATTTCATGCGAGCTACATTCAACGACTGCCGCTTCATGTCCACCTCGCCCATGTAAATCACGCACTCGCAACCGAACTTGGCCGCCACTGTCGCTGTCGCCACGCCGTGTTGGCCTGCACCAGTCTCTGCGATGACGCGTTTTTTGCCCATTCTCTGCGCCAGCAGAATTTGCCCGATAGCATTATTTATTTTGTGCGCTCCAGTGTGCAGGAGGTCTTCCCGTTTCAAATATATTTTCGCTCCCCCTAGTTCGCGGGTCAACCCTTCCGCAAAATAGAGCGGCGTAGGACGCCCGACATAGTCTTTCAGAAGTCCCTGTAATGTCTGGTGAAATGCCGGGTCGCGCTTGGCTTTTTCATACTCTTCGCTCAAATCACGCAGCGGTGTCATGAGCGTTTCGGGCACGAACATACCGCCGTAACGGCCAAAATATCCGCGTGCATCGGGCTGCGATTCAATTTCTGATATCATAATCAAAACATCCTTTCATGCGTCATGGCGGCGTAGGGGCGACCACTTCCGTTGCCATCACATCTGCGCCCGTGGCAAGCGGTGCCGCTACTGGCGGCGGCAGGGGCGACTCCTCCACCGTAAAAGCTACCTCCACCCTATTAAAAATACCGGGGACAGGCTGGCCTTCAGGATCCACCACCTCTGCTATCAAACGGTGGACACCGTTTTTGAGTGCTGGCCAGTAAACGGGGCCAGATGCCCATGTCATATTGCTGCGACCATCCAACGAATAGCGTAGCCGAAAACCCGACTCGGAAAGCGCGGCCTGCCCGATGCGGTAATCAAAGTGTATGAGCCTAGCATCTTCCCCCTTGTAAACTAGGGCACGCGGCGATGAAACGGTGAGGATAGGTTCTTCTGGAGAGGGAATGTTTTTAAGGTTTTTCTCCCTCACATAAAACTGGCGCATTACGAATGCGGACGCATCTTTAGACATGACACCATTACCGCCGACTGCAAAAGCCCTGAGCGTGTGCCCGCCCGCCCCCAGATTTTTGAAAGTGACAGGCTGCGCCGTATCGTAAACCAACTCGGAACGGCGGTTGTCCAGTGCCACTTGAATGCGGTTGCCGCCCGGCGCGAGGCGAAAATTATTGGATTTAACAAAAACATCCAGCGAATCGCCCTGCAAAAAAGCACCGTTTTCTGGTGATTCAATTTGAACAACGACCGCCTTAGAAGGGTCTTCCGGCCTCCCATCAAATCCTAGACGGCCTGCATCCACCGCACGCACACCGCCTTGTTTAGCAATATTATTGGCTGGTTCCGGCATTTCCATCTGGGCAAAAAGAAGCGCGGACGGCACGGCCAACAGACCAGCCGCCAACAAACACGCTTTCCAACAGTTGTATGGAAAATACTTTTTCATGCTTTCGGTGCCCGTTTGCAAACTTGCAAGAATGCTACTCCATTTCCGAGAGTCAATCAATCGGGAATTGTTCGCACCCGAATCATTAGCATCAACATTCTGGAAATACGGCATCATGCTGATACGCGGAGTGCCGGGACCGCTGGCGTCACGCCGGCATCTTCTGATTTTGCCGACAAGATGCCAGCGGGACGCTGGCGGTCCCGGTAAATTTGTTTATACTCCCAAGCGTTCTCGCAAGACAGGTGGACATATATACTGCATCTCTTGGGTTTCCTTGTTTACTGCCACTTGAATCGTGTGTGCTTGATTGATTTTTTCCCCAGTCAGAGCGTCGGTGATGAGATAGTCTATTTTGAGACGGTTTTCCCATTCAGTGATTTCAGCACGAATCAGCAATCTCTGATTGAAACGAGCGGGACGCACATATTTGATGCGCATATCAACAATGGGCCACAGATAACCAGATTGGCTCATTTAATCATAGCTGTAGTTCCATTTTTCAAGAAGTGCGCACCGGGCGATTTCGAGGTATTTGACATAATGCCCGTGCCAGACAACCTCCATCGGGTCGAGATCATGAAAGGCTGGAGCTAATTCTATCGTGTGAACCCAATCAGACATACAACCTCCAATATCTTGCATTTAAAAGGGTCAATAAATCGCGCAATTCCGACTCCAAAGACCGATCCTCCTGAATGAAGAGGATTTTTGCGGATAGCTCGTCCAACATGGATTGCAAAGAATCGCTCAATCTCAAACGGCTATCCAAGGCTAGGCGTAAGGCCATAGCCTGCCGACCTGAAATTAGTAGTGCCACGACCACTTGCTCCGATAGCTCCAGCACCCGGATGCAATCCCGCGCTGCTATGGTTCCTAAACTCACTTTATCTTGATTATGGCACTCTGTGGAACGGGAAAAAATGGAAACTGGCACGCACTGTTTGAGTGCCTCGGCAGTCCACGCCGATACGCTGATCTGAAGTGCTTTCAATCCGTGATTGATGCAGGCGCGCTCTCCTTGTGCCCCGGAAAGATTGGCGGGTAGCCCGTGATTAAAGCGAGCATCTACCAATAAGGCCATCTGGCGGTCTAAAAGGTCTGCCACATTGGCTACAGCCACTTTGATGCTATCCATGACAAAGGCTATGTGCCCACCGTAAAAATGGCCGCCGTGCCAGACTCGGCGTTGCACCGGATCAATGATGGGGTTGTCATTGGCACTGTTCAGCTCGTTCTCTATCCACTCACAGGAAAAATCAAGAGCGTCTTCCAGAACACCGATCACATGGGGGGCGCAGCGCAGGGAGTAACGGTCTTGGATGCGGACGGTCTCTCCCGATGCGGATGTGTCTGGCAAATCTTGCCGCAATCTCGAGGCCACTCGCTGTTGTCCGCGATGCGGCTTCACGGCGAAAAGACCTTCATCAAAGTGATGCGGGTTTCCGGCGGCAGCTACCACATTCATCGCCGTGATACGGGTAGCCAATCTCGAAAAATATTCGGCACGAGACCAAGCGAGACAGGCGAGGCCGGTCATGACAGCCGTGCCATTCATCAACGCCAGCCCCTCCTTGGGACGAAGCCTGAGTCCGACTATACCCAAAGAAGTAAATACCTCCGCCGAGTCACGACATTCTCCACGATACCAGACGGTTCTCTCCCCGCAAAGAACGGCTGCCAAATAGGAAAGAGGTGTCAGGTCGCCGCTGGCACCCACTGAACCTTCCGAGGGAATCAGCGGAAGGATGTCGTGATGCAAAAGAAGCTCAATTTGTTGGAGTAATTCCACGCTTACTCCAGACATTCCTCGGGCGAGTGAAACGAGACGAACCACGAGAATCGCCCGAGTCTCTTCAGGTGAAAAATACCGCCCTAGACCGCATCCGTGATAAGTGTAGAGATGTCGCGGAAGTTCTGCCACCAGATGTGGCTGTATCGGCACTGTGCAGGAGTCTCCATATCCTGTCGTGACTCCATAAACAGAGTCCGCCCCACTAGCGAGTAACTCATCTACAAACTCAGCACCCGCAGAGATGCGGGCTCGAAATTCTGGAGAAGAAGAGATTTCCAGAGAGCGTTGCCGCTGGGCTACCTCGCAAACAGCACGGACACTGACAGGCGTGCCATCCAATATCAGCGGGGGTAATACAAAAGTGTTATTCATGTTTTTGGTTCCAAAAAGAAAAGAAATTAAACCAGTCGTAAGGGGACTGTTTCAAAAGGCGAGCCAAGGCATCGCTAAAAATTCTGGCGTATTCCGCAAAAGATTCTTTGCGGTTTCCTCGATGAACGAGGACTTTTTCAGCAAGCAATTCCATGTGTACCGCATAGGATTTCTTTTCGTGGACAGAAACCATCAGGTAGAGTGGACACTGCAAGAGATGCGCCAGCAGGTAAGGACCGACGGGAAATGGAGCATCGTGCCCGAGGAAGGGAACGCACACGGTCTTCCCTCCTCCCACTGGCACACGATCCCCAGCAATGGCCAAGAAATCGCCGCGTTCCACATACGATGACAGAAGAGTGGCCGTCCCTGGATGAATGTCGGTCACTTCCATCAGATGGAGGCGGCTCTCTGGTTGAAAACGATCCAGTAACCGGTTGAACTCTTGAGCGTGCTGGGTATGCACTAAAACATGTAGATGGAGGTGGGGCACTCGTTCAGCCAAAGAGCGGCACAATTCTAAACATCCGACATGTGCCGTCATGATGATACCGCCCTGCCCAAAACGATCTTTCAATAATTCTTCGCCTGAGACAGTAATTTTTTGAAAAGGGTATCTTCCAGAAACCGCCAATATTTTGTCCAGCATAGTTTCGGAAAATAAGGCGATATGCCTCCAAGTATCCATCCAGTTGGGTTTTCTGCCCCATACACCAGTGAACGCCTCCAACCGTTCCAGATACTCACGGGATGCGCGGCGTGCGAGCGGCATACTTGCCCAGTAGAAACAGACCACTGGAAACAAGCAAAGTCGAAAAGGCCAGTAGCCGAACCAGCCGTGAATCGTATAAAGAATGCGAATCCCCCACACGCAGGTATTTTCTCTCAACTCAGACCAGTGCGATGTGGGTAACATGATCTAATTCCAATTTGCTTTCAAAATGAGACTCACTGGCTTGTCTTTTTTGCGTCTGGCATCGTTGCGCGTCGGTTACGATACACAGTGGTATCGCGCCTTCCTTGCGCCTCGCCAGACACAAAAAATCCTGCCCCATTTAATATCATCTTGAAAGCAAATTGGAATAACCTCTGATTTTTCTCGCTAACAGGCGGGGGAGTCGAAGGAGCATTCCGAAGAAAAGCTTGGCGTGCATCTGTGAGATACGAACATTGTCCTCCCAGAGCCGAAAATGCGAGACGCCGTCCAAAGGATAAGTCACCCGTGTAGGAATACTTACGATGGACATCCCCTGCCAGTGCAAGCGCACCAGAATCTCTACATCAAAGTCCATGTGTCGTCCGATTTTTATGGAACTGATCAACTCCATCACAGGCGTCAGCGGATAGACTCTGAATCCGCACATGGAATCTTTGATTTCCAGAGAGAGCGTATTGATCCACACCCAGATATGCGTGGCGTAGCGCCCATACAGGCGTCCGCGAGGAATGCTCTCATCATAAACAGGACATCCGCAAATCAAGGCACGAGGATATCGGCGAGATGTTTCTAAAAATTTACTGATGTCCTCCGTATTGTGCTGTCCGTCAGCGTCAATTTGCAAAACATGCGAATACCCCATTTCTTGAGCGGCTCGCATCCCAGCCATCACCGCCCCTCCTTTTCCCTCGTTGAGAGGCAGACGCACCAATGAGACTTGTTTCTGATTCTCTCTTGTCAAAAAATCTAGCTTTTCAGCGCACTCTTGATTACTTCCATCATCTACCAGCACGACGGGAATCCCGCTCGGGAGCACTCCATTCAGGACGATCCCAATCGCCTCACCATGATTGTAAACAGGAATGAGTATGCAAATTTTCATCTCTCTCCTTGAAAAAGAATGCGGCCAGCCGAGTGTTCGCCCGCTTTCGATGAAAATGAAAACTGGAGTGAATGGCACTCAGCCTGATAGACCAATTCCATCTTAACGCGAGTCTCTGGAGTAATAATACGATGAAACTTCAAAGCTTTAATTTCCGAAAACCCTCCCTCAATTCTCAATAACTCTCGTCCTAAAATAACGGCCCACTCCACTTGAACCACTCCCGGGAAAATCGGGTGTTGTGGAAAGTGACCTTTGAAAAAAACTGAGCTGGCGTCCACCTCCAATTCCATCACTACACGCTCTCCAGTCCGTTCTAAAAGTCGCCCGTGCGGACGACGAAAATCAAATTTCTGACGAATGCAAAACTCAGTCACTTTCCCTCTGTCATCCAGTGGCATCTCATGGGAATATCGCCACTGGCGGGGGAGTGCCTCCGGCACGACCGATGCACGCAAATATTCTCTCAACCATGCGTTCAATCCCTTTCTTCCCAACTCCTCATATTTTCCCCATCCGATTGACGATGGAATAGCAAAGACAGCCAGCCGCAAACGGGCGTCATGTAGTGTGATCACTCGCACCTCTTCGAAAAAACGCGTCTCCATCAACCTCTCTTCCACAGCAGTCAAGGAGACTCTTTTCTCTTCGATTTTCACCAAGCGATCACATCTTCCCAGTAATTGAAATCCAGAACTGAGGCACCGAGCCCGATCCGCCGTCTGATACCATTCGTCAGTGGGCAGATGAGGAGATTTCACCGTCATAATATCCTGCGGACAATTCACTTCTACTCTTGGCATTAAACACCACGAGGTATCGGCCTCATCGTTTCGCTCTCGCCATGCGACCCCGCCTGTTTCTGAGCTTCCATAAATCTCGATGGGCACGCGTCCGAGCAATTTGCTGCAATCTTGCCAAGCCTGCTCTGAGAGTTCTCCACCTGATGAAAAAAGGGAACACAAATTTCCACGCACCGCCGACCAGTTTATCTCGGGAGGTAAGCGCTTCAAATGCGACGGGCTTGATACCAGATTCAGCCGGGTATCCGCCAGAGACTTCCAGATGTTTTCTGGATAGACCAGCCGCTCTGCCGCAAAAGCCCTTCCTGAAGAAAGTGGCCATAACACTCGAAAAAGCAGACCGTAAATATGCTGGTGTGAGACGGTGGCAAAAACTGGAGCCCGCCCCAAGGACTCATCCCATAACTGTGACAAAGTCTTCACCTCGTTTTCCAGTTGCCAGAGTTTTTTGGGAATGGCGCAAGGCTCACCCGTGCTTCCCGATGTGTAGAGCACCAAAGACTGAGCATCCGTATCGCAAGCGTGCCAGTCGCCAGAGGAAAATTCTGCGGGTGAGACTGTTTTTGTGGCATGGGGGAAGTCTCCAGCAAAGCCGTCCACCTCATGGCGCAAACGATTCACGGTGTCCGGGAGAGCGTCGCTAGGCAGATAGACGCATTTCCCAGACTGCCAAGCTCCCATGAGCGCAGTGGCCAGCATCAGCGTGTTTTCAAAAAATAAAGCCCATTTCACCCCAGCCTGACTCGAAAAAAAATCCCGCCACCCGGCTGTAAGGCCAGTAAATTCGGAGAATGAAACAGGGCGTCCTCCCTGCCATGCCGCCACTGATTCTGCTGGCCTTCCGACTTTCATCAAAGAATGAAGAGGCAAAAAATCGCTCATGCTGCAGCACCTTTTTTAAGGCGTTGTCGCCAGATCCATTCTCCAGCAAACAGAATCCCCATCAAAAGATAGGAGAGGCAACCATTATAAATCATCCACACGAGATCACTGCCCCAGACGGCTGTGCTGGCTGCTACCGAACCGTTGAAAACAAAAAATATGCACCAGACTTGGGTGACGCGGCGGGTGTATCTGATAGCTTCCTCCGATAGCTGAGACTCGCCCAAACGGGCGAATCGCTCCACCATGCTGGGGGGCGAAATTAAACTGTATCCAAACACAGTCAGTAAAGTGAGATTGACCAAGACAGGATAAAATTTCAGGGGAAGAAAATCGTTGCTGTAAAAAGCAAGTGCAGTTATTGGCACGACTCCGAGCATCATCCATGCGTGTGTAGGTTTTCTACAAACGATGAGATGCAGAAGCGTCAAAACCAAAAATCCCACAGCCATCGTTGACGGCTCCACTCGTCCAATCCCAGCAAATATCAAAACTGGAAAAAGCACAGCCCAGAAAATGGAACTCAGGCGAGTCATAAAAATTGACCAAAATTCCGTTTGTCTAATTTGAATTCATCAGGTCATGCATAGCGTTCACGACATCATCCACCGTCTTCACACTCTTAAAAACCTCTGGCTGCAATTTTTTCCCTACGATCGGCCTGAATTGAACCATCAAATCCACGGCATCTATGCTGTCAAGATCGAGGTCTTCGCGCAACCGTGCATCAGGTCGAATAGCATCCGACTTAATCTCAAACGATTCTTGAAGAACAGAACTCAACTTCTCAAATATCTCTTCTCTGCTCATATTTATTTTTACTTTTTACGATGTTCCTGCACTAGTGCGGACAAGGCTCGCACGCTGGTGAAATGCTTCCTTGCGGATTCGGAATCTGAAGAAAAAATAATCCCGTAACGCTTTTGCAATGCCAATCCAATCTCTAACGCATCAATTGAGTCTAGCCCTAATCCCTCCACAAAAAGGGGAGCGTCCGATTCGATCTCTTCTGGGGTAATCTCCTCCAGATGGAGAGTCTCTATCAAGAGCTTCTTGATTTCTAGTTCCATGGGTGGTGTTTCTAAACTCATAATCTTTTTATGCTTTCGAGAGTCTGAAATAAGACTCCAAATATTCTGTTAGGCGGCGGGATGCTAATACTGGATTATCCTTCTCTGAAAATTTGTTTACCAAAATATCCTCTTGAACGCTAATTGTGAAATGCACACTGGTTGGAGGGATTTGCCACCAAGGCAACCCTTTTGTCAAGCTCCGTGGTTTGCAACTAATGCGCACAGGCGTGATGGGGCGCATACCGTTGATGGCCACATGGGCAGAACCCCGTTTCAATACTATTTTTCCATCCACAGGAGTTCGTGTGCCTTCGGGAAAAATAATCAAGTTATCTCCTGAACGAAGTGCAGCAACGCAATCGTTCACCAATTCCACTCCAGTGTCATTGCAAATATAACCAGTCGCACGCACCTGCCCACGGGTGAAAGGATTGTGAGCCAGATCAGATTTTACGATGCAGTTGGCATTGGGAACGAGGGAGATCAGAAACACCACATCTATCAAGGTCGGATGGTTGGCGAGAATCAATAGCCCTCGGCGATTGAGTCGTTCGATGCCAGAGATGTCGTAACTCAGCAAGCCTAACAACCGCATCAAACCGATAAAAAAACGAAAACTATGATGGATGGCTAAACGGGCCAGCCGATTTTTCTCTCTGGTCTCTCTGATACCGAGTGACAGGAGGGGGAATATCACCATCCCCAAAATTAATCCACCGATTCCAAATACAGCAAAGGAGAACCCAGTGGCACACACTCTCCAAATGTGGTCTAACATCCTACTCATGTCGCCGCCATTCCCAAGTGCGATGACCCACCCGGTGTCTGTAAATGGTTTGCTGACTTGTCAAAAAACGCAAGACTGACAAATCAGGGGGCAAATCTGATTCGGACGCCTCTCCGTTACTAAGTCGGGAAGTCAGGCTAAAACCCGCTCCCTCGCCCAAACTCAGGAGAACTGAAAACGCTCTGGAAAATGGAGTGTACACATTCCAATCTAAAAAAATTTCTGGAAGTTCTGCGTCATAATTAACTAGCAGAACTGAATCCGATCCACTTTCAGCGAGTAGTCCTAATGCTTCGATAAAACCGCCTTCGATGGTTTCCTCGCCTGCGCTCACAGATGTATGATTCCCGTGATCCCCGCGTGCTATGGAGAAAAGGGCTCCTATGGCATTGTGAACGGATAATCCAAAACTGGCTGGCGACAAAGTCTCACCTTCGGCGAGTTGTTGCAATAGCTCAACCGAACGGCTCATCTCCCCGTAGCGCGAAGCAAAAACAATGGGACAAGGTCTCCGTTCCCCCAAACATTCATAGGCGGTCGCCAAGGCGGCTCGCCCCAAAAATCCGCAGCGGCGGCGCAGTAAAGGCGGCACTTGTGAAAGAGCACTAGAAGCCGTATCACCTCCTTGCGGCAAGGGACTCGGAGAGGCCAGCCACTCAGACCATTGTTCCCGATGACTCAGCCCAGGTGCCCAAGCCGCCCAATTTTCCACTTGGAACCTCACAGAAGCCATTTGCCCATGATACATGACTTTCGTTATAGCTGTTTCCCATCTGATTTTAAAAGATTTTTTCTTTACCGACTTCCTCGCGCATGAAAGCTGTTCATTAATAAAAAAATTTCCAATAATTAAATTGTTCAATCGCCGGCACGCTTGATGGAGTTTGAAAAAAATCTCGCGCCTCTTTTCCTTCGTGTGTGATTAAAAGTGGGTGAGGTTAAAATGTTTTTCTCAATATGGGCGTTTAAAAACTATGATGCGGAGAGTTTATTTTGCTATTGGATGG
>JAIFLJ010000149.1 GCA_020049135.1 bacterium
AGAATGAAAGAGGAAGAAATTGAATTTTAGCACTCCACAGAGCCTTGCGGTTCATGAAGAAAGGATGCGAGGCTGCGTCGTCGTTCGCATTTTAAAAAATTAGGTGAGGATTAGGTGATCGTGTCTGACATTGTTCTAGCTACAATAAACGCAAAGTATATCCACGCATCTCTCGCCCTGAGATCGCTTTTTGCGAATTTGGCGGAGTTGCAGAGTCGTGCCGAAATACTGGAGTTTGATCTCAAGCAGAGACCTGTAGAAATGGCTGAGGCTGTTCTGGAACGCCGCCCGAAGGTGGTCGCTTTCGGCGTTTACATCTGGAATGTTGCTGAGACGGCGCGTTTGCTTTCCATAGTAAAAAAAAATTCACCAGAAACCATCGTTGTCCTCGGTGGCCCAGAGGTGAGTTATGCCCCGGAGAGCCATCCAGTTGCTGTCGCATCTGACTATGTGATAGCAGGGGAGGGGGAAGCTGCTTTTCTACAACTGTGCCGCCAGATTTTGGTGGGTGGTGACGGCACGGCTCTCCCGCGCATCATTTATGCTACGCCGCCAGACTTGGCCTCCGTGGAGATGCCGTTCCGTTTTTATTCAGACCACGATATAAGGCATCGCGTGATTTATGTGGAAGCTTCGCGCGGGTGCCCTTTCACATGCGAGTTTTGCCTTTCATCACTGGATGGATCAGTCCGCAGATTCGATCTGAGCAGGTTGTTCCAAGAGTGGGAGAGACTTCTGGACAGAGGGGCATTGCAGTTTAAATTTTTGGATCGCACATTCAATTTGGACGCTGCCGACTGCGGGGCAATTTTGGATTTTTTCATAAAGCAATCTAGGCCTGGCTTGTTTTTGCACTTCGAGATTATGCCAGAACGCCTATCGCAAGAATTTATGGAGAAGCTCGCAGCATTGCCTCGCGAGATTTCTGTCCAGTTCGAGGTTGGTGTGCAGAGTTTTTGCGCCGATGCACTAGATGCGGTGCGGCGACGCAGGGACGATGCTGCACTGGAGTTTGCCATGCTTTTCCTCAGAGAAAAAACTCGGGTGCATATACACGCTGACCTTATTGCTGGGCTACCCTACGAAACACTGGAATCTTTCGCGGACGGCTTTGACCGCCTCATCTCATGGCGACCACACGAGATTCAGGTCGGCCTTTTGAAACGGCTGCGCGGGGCACCAATAGCTAGGCACGATAGCGGTGGCAGGATGGTTTACGATGATTATCCGCCATACGAAATTCTCGCGAACAGGTGGATGGATTTTTCAACTATTAGGAATATGTCTCGTTTCTCGCGGTATTGGGACATGGTGGGCAACAGTGGGCATTTTGTGGAGACACTTCCTCTGTTGTGGGAAGGGCGTTCGCCGTTCCATGCGTTTTGGCAGTTCAGCGGGTGGTTGTTTTCTCAATGTGGGCAGACATCTGGAATAAATCCGCATAGGTTGGCTGGATTCCTTTTCAAATATTTGGTGGGGCACGCAGGAGTGGATACAGTGCGGGCGGCTGAGTGCATGAGAGTAGATTACTTTCGTTCAGGAAAAAAGGAGAGGCTTGATTTTATCTCAGGGGAGCATGTGCCATCGGTTGGCTGCGGCAATAGTCGCAGTAAACGGCAGAGGCGTCACGGCGGCGTGGCGTGAATGCAAAATATTCCCTACAACATTCGACACATTCGCCCAGAGCAGTTTATTGGGGTGGCATTACGCTTTGTCGGGGTCGTAGAAAATCACATGACTGCCCTGAGTCTCGAAATGGAACGGTATCCAGAGAAAATCAGAGAGTTTCTCCATGATGGCCGCGTGGCGTTCTGGAGGGGCGAAAAAAAGCATGAAGCCGCCGCCGCCAGCTCCGAGCAGTTTGCCGCCAGTGGCACCGGCGGATCGTCCAGCATCGTAAAGCGCGTCTATTCTGTCCCCAGTCACCTTGGTGCTTAGGTCTCTTTTTTTCATCCACGCCTCGTGGAGCAGCTTGCCGAATTCAGCCATATCGTTCCCACACGATATAATGTTCATCGCCTCGTGAACCATGGAGACCATGAAACGAATAATTTTTTCTTTTTCAAGCAAGGTCGGCACGAAGCTGCCCGCGATTTCGGAAGCCACGCGTTGTATGCCAGTGTAGCAGAGCAAAAGATGGCTGTGCAACTCGTTTGAGCGGTCAACTGAAAGCGTGAGGGGCTGCACGCGGAATGTGCCGTCCGTGTGGAATGAGAGATGGTTCAACCCCCCGTAAGATGCCATGATTTGATCCTGTGAGCCGACCGTCTCACCGATCAGCGTCTGCTCCACATGGATGCTTTCTTCAGCGAGCTGTTTTTTAGACGGCATGCGCCCAGCGTGGGCGTGTAGTGCATGGAGCAGGCCGACTACGAAAGATGAGCTGGTGCCTATGCCGCTCCTAGCAGGCAGGTCGCCGTCGTGGTGTATTTCTAGCCCGTCGCGGCAGTTCAGGAAGCGGAGCGATTCTCGGACGGCGGGATGCTGTATTTCTTCTAACGACTGGCAGTACTCCACTTTGGAATAAACAACCCGTATGCGGTGTTCGAAAAAAGGTGGCAGTTTGCGGCAGCTTATGTGACAGTACTTGTCTATTGAAGTCGCCAGTGTTTCGCCCCCGTGGGAGCGATACCATCCGGGGTAGTCGCTGCCCCCACCGAAAAACGAAATGCGGTACGGTGTTCTGCTTATAACCATTGCTTTTTCCTAGCGGGCGCGAGTCCGTTTGTCCATACAGACATCGTGTTGCGAGAGATAAATTTTCGTTTTCAGAATAAAAATGATTGCATGTTTGCCGATGGGCAGCTAACCAAACATTCCTATGTCACAGAAAATGCGTATCGGTGTTTTGACGAGTGGCGGGGATTGTCCCGGCCTGAATGCGGTTATCCGCGCAGTGGTTCGTACTTCTTCCGAACTTGGATGGGAAGTTTACGGTTTTCACGATGGTTATGAAGGTTTGCTGGAGCCAGTATCCTTCACCGTCTTGGATAGGCGTCGCACTTCAGGAATCATGCAGCTTGGTGGAACGATTCTCGGCACAACCAACCGTGGGCGTTTCGTTGCGAAAATCGGGCATGGCGACAAAGCTCAGATTCCGCAAGAAATTCTCCAGCAAGCAAAAGATACGGTGACAGCACTTGGCATTAACGCCTTGGTCTGCATAGGCGGCGATGGCTCTCTGACGACAGCGCAGCAACTTTACGAATTCGGCGTTCCCTCGGTCGGTGTGCCGAAGACTATTGATAATGACATTTCCGCTACGGCCATGTCGTTCGGGTTCGATTCAGCCTGCACTTGCGTGGCCGAATCGCTAGACAAACTCCACACAACGGCACGCAGTCACCGCCGCGTCATGGTTGTAGAAACCATGGGGCGCTATGCTGGATGGATCGCTTTGCATGGCGGCATTGCAGGTGGTGCTGACATCATTTTGATCCCCGAAATCCCGTTCCGCTACGAATATGTTGTGCAGGCTGTTCAGAAGCGCATGATGGCGGGCTACCGCTCTACGATGGTAGTGGTGGCTGAGGGTGCCAAGGCTGAAGACGGTGATTATGTGACGACGAAAGACGCGAAGCGCATTGGCGAAAAGCGTCTAGGCGGCATTGCTTCACAAGTTGCAGAGGAGATAGGCAAACGCGTGCCGTGGGAAACTCGCGAATGCGTGTTGGCTCATTTGCAGCGCGGTGGCGATCCCACTTCGCTGGATCGTATTTTAGGCACTAGGTTCGGAGTTGCCGCTGTGGATTTGATCCGCCAAGGCAAATTCGGGCACATGGTTAGCTATATGAACGACCAGATTGGTTCGGTTTCAATACCTGAAGCGGTCGGGCAGCTCAAGCGGGTTTCGCCCGATGGTCAATTCATACAGAGTTCGAAGATGATGGGGATTTCATTCGGAGACACACCTGTTGTTTACGAGCCAGCCTCTTGATTCAGAGTTTCAGGTTTCGGCAAACAGCCATCCTTCGGGGTGGCTGTTTTTTTGTTGCGCAACAATGGGTTCGCGTGCCAAAAAAAATTAAAAAAAGATTTGCAAAATTCACACTCGTGTGTGATTTTTGCGAAAAACCAATAGGAAAAATAAAATGAAAGTTCTCGTTACAAGCACCTCGTTCCAAGATGTCCCCGGTTCACACAAAGACCTTTTAGCCTCGACGGGCTGGGAGATTCAGTTCGAGCGTGGTCCGCTATCAGAATCGCGAATGATGGAGTTGGCAGGGTCTTTTGACGCCTTCCTTTGTGGTGATGATGCTATCACCCGCGCCGTTATCGAAAAGGCTTTACCGCGACTAAAAGTCATTTCCAAATACGGTATCGGTGTGGATAAAATAGATGTGGCTTTCGCAACTGAAAAAAAATTGCCTGTGCTTTTTACGCCAGGCGTTAACCACACCACTGTCGCGGAGCATGCCTTCACGCTCATGTTGGCACTGACCAAAAACCTGATCCCTTCGATAGATGCCACGCGCCAAGGCCAGTGGAAGCGCATGACAGGCTACGAGCTTTACGAGAAGACACTCGGGATCGTGGGCATGGGGCGCATCGGTAAAGAAATGGCCATTCGTGCATCGGCTTTCGGCATGAAGACGCTCGGCTACGACCTCTACTGGGATGATGCTTTTGCCGCCCAGCACCATGTGGAGCGGGTGACTGATATGGACACGCTTTTCAAAAATTCCGACATAGTGAGCCTTCACACGAACTTGAGCGATGCTACTCGCGGGATGGTGAATCCAGCGCGACTCGCACTAATGAAAAAAGGTTCTGTCTTGATAAACACAGGGCGCGGGGAGTTGGTGGAGAACGATGCGGTGCTAGATGCCCTCAAGAGCGGCCAGCTCTCGGGTTACGCAGCAGATGTGCTGGATCAAGAGCCGCCCCCGGCTGACCACCCGTTTCTCAAGGCTCCGAATTGCCTTGTGACGCCCCATGTAGCGTCGCGCACATACGAGTCAGTGGTGCGCCAAGCGACGATGTCTTTGAAAAACCTGATGCTGGCAGCCAAAGGCGAAAAGCCGCTCGCACAAGTCAACCAAGTCCCTATCCAACCTATCGCCTGATAAAATACCATGAGCACATCTTATTTCGTAGTACCTGTCGCTACGCACAACACACTTGTCGAAAAAGCTTTCGCACACCGTGGGTTCAACCAGAAAGAATGCCAAGCGGCAGCGCAGTTTTCGGCCTACGCGTCGTGGCACGGCATTAGAACGCACAACGCGATCAAGGCAATACACCTCGACCACCTGTTTGGCAGCGAAGTCGGTGGATGTCGCCCGAACGCCACTATTGAAAAGAAAAACACCCGTTTTTCGGCGTGCGAGGTATGGGATGCAAACTTCAAGCTAGGCCAAGCCACCGCCTACGAGGCGATGGACGCCGCTGTAGCCTTGGCCGAAAAATACGGCGTAGGCATGGTTTCGGTGGATAACGCATTCCACTATCTATGGGGCGGCGGTTATGTGATGGATGTCGCCAAAAAAGGCTACATCGCGTACACCAACTGCACGGCTGCTGTGACCGAAGTAGTCCCGCACGGCGGAAAATATCCCACACTGGGCACCAACCCGCACTCATGGGGTTTTCCAACGATGGATGCTGTCGGTTTCCCGATAGTCGTTGACTGGGCCACGAGCGTGATAGCGATGGGGCGTGTGCAGCAGTTCCAGCGCGAAAATAAACCTCTTCCTCCCAAGAGTGCGGTGGATGCCGATGGGCAGGAGACCACCGATGCAAATCGCGTGAAGGCACTACTCCCTTTCGGAGCGCACAAGGGTTACGGTCTTTCGCTAATCAATGAACTGGTGGCAGCTTTCATAGGTGGCTCGCTACCTACTATTCGATGCCGCCCAGACCCCACTCTGGAAAATGAGAAACAGGCACCGTGTTTCTTCTTCCAAGTGATCCATCCCGAGGCACTTTCGACAGGCGTGTTCGCCAAAGGGCGTTCGCAGAAAGAAAATATCAAAGCTGTAATCGGCGACATTTTGGGGCACGGCAACGAAAAGTGCCTTTTGCCTGGCCAGATGGAGGCCGATGCGGCACGCCTCAGCGAAGCGAACGGTGGACTGCTTTTCACGGAGGCAGAGATGACTGCTTTTGCTGAAATGGCCAGCGAGTCGAATGTTGGGCCGTGGAACCTCGGAGATTTTAAAAAAATTGAAGTCTGACAAACAATTAAACGGAGAAAAAACAACGATGAAAACGCTGAAAATAAAATCTAAAGAATCATGCCAATACGACCAGCTTTCGCTGGGCGAAGTGATGTTGCGCCTCGATCCAGGTGACGGGCGCATAAAAACGGCACGCTCGTTCCAAGCGTGGGAAGGCGGTGGCGAATACAATGTAGCGCGGGGTCTGCGCCGCTGCTTCGGGCTGCGCACGGCGGTTGTCACCGCATTTGCCGATAACGAAATCGGACGCCTGATAGAAGATTTTATTTTTCAGGGCGGCGTGGACGCGTCGCTCGTTAAGTGGGTGCCTTACGATGGCGTGGGGCGTAGCGTGCGCAACGGACTCAATTTTACCGAACGCGGCTTCGGCATCCGTGGCGCAGTCGGCGTGCCTGATCGTGGCCTGACTGCTGCCTCGCAGCTCAAGTGTGGGGATGTGGATTGGGATCATGTTTTCGGCAAGCTCGGCGTGCGCTGGCTGCATACGGGCGGGATTTTTGCTGCCCTTTCAGAAAGTGCAGCGGCGTTCACCGAAGAGGCAGTGCAGGCAGCCCAGAAGCATGGCGTCATAGTCTCTTACGACTTGAACTATCGTCCGTCACTCTGGAAATCCATCGGTGGGAAAGCCAAGGCGCAAGAGGTGAACAGGCGCATAGCGAAAAATGTGGATGTCATGATAGGCAATGAGGAAGATTTCACAGCGTCGCTCGGGCTGGAAGTCGAAGGGCTTGATGAAAATATTTCGCATATCGAGGTGGACAGCTTCAAAAAGATGATTCGCAAAGCCGTCGAGGCGTTTCCGAATTTCAAGGCGATAGGAACCACGCTCCGCGTTGTGAAGTCAGCTACGGTCAACGACTGGGGCGCGATCTGCTGGGCTGATGGCGAGTTTTACGAGTCGCGCCAATATCAAAACTTGGAAATCTACGACCGGGTTGGTGGCGGGGACAGCTTCGCTTCTGGTCTGATCTACGGTTTGCTGGCTGGACACGGCCCGGCTAAAGCTGTGGAATACGGGGCAGCGCACGGGGCGTTGGCCATGACGACACCAGGGGACACCTCCATGGCGAGCATGCAGGAAGTTGAAAAAGTGATGGGCGGCGGCGGGGCACGCGTTGTCCGGTAATACAACATATTTAAAAGGAAAAAAATGAGCCAGAAATTTTCAGACATCGGTTTAGTGGGCCTTGCTGTCATGGGACAGAACTTAGCTCTCAACATGGCGGATCACGGGTTTCGTGTTTCCGTCTATAACCGCACAAAGGAAAAGACGGACGAGTTCGTGGGCAAACACACTTCGACGCCAGGCGGGCTGCTTGGCTGCGCGACGCTCAAGGACTTTGTGGCATCGTTGCAAACGCCAAGGAAAATAATCTTGCTTGTAAAAGCAGGGGCGGGAACCGATGCCGTCATCAACGAACTGGCTCCGCTGCTAGACAAGCAGGACATCATAATTGATTGCGGCAACGCCAACTGGAATGACACGATCCGCCGCGAGAAAGCATTGACGGCACAAGGGCTGCGATTCATCGGGTCTGGCATTTCAGGTGGCGAGGAAGGGGCGCGTTTCGGTCCTTCGCTCATGCCAGGCGGCGATCCGGCTGCTTACAGCCTACTAGAGCCTATCTGGAACTCTGTTGCGTCCAAAGTTGACGAGAAGACCGGGCGCGAAATCAAAGGTGGCAAGGCGGGCGAGCCTGTGAAAGGCGGCGTCCCATGCGCGGCCTACATAGGGCCGAACGGCGCGGGGCATTATGTGAAAATGGTTCATAACGGCATTGAGTATGGCGACATGCAGATGATCTGCGAAGCCTACGAAGTCATGCGTAAACTATTGGGCATGGGTGCTGCTGAGATAGGGCAGGTTTTTGCTCAGTGGAACCAAGGAGAACTCAATTCTTATCTGGTAGAAATAACAGCCGAAGTGCTGGCGCAGAAAGACCCTGCCACTGGTGCTGCGTTTGTGGACTGCGTGCTAGACACGGCGGGTCAAAAAGGGACTGGTAAATGGACTTCGGTGAGCGCATTGGACATGGGGACGCCAGCACCTACGATAGCGGAAGCGGTATTTGCTAGGTGCATGAGCGCAGTGAAGGAAGAGCGTGTGAACGCATCCAAAATCCTCTCGTTTTCGGCTCCCGCATTTCAGGGTGACAAGGCGGAGATGGTGTCGGCCATACGGGATGCACTTTATTGTTCGAAAATTTGTTCTTATGCGCAGGGCTTCCAGCTCATGCGCGATGCGCAGAAAGAGTTCAACTGGAAACTGGATTTCGGCAAGATCGCGCAGATTTGGCGTGGCGGATGCATAATCCGTGCAGCCTTTTTGCAGAAAATCACTGAGGCGTTCCAGCAAGATCCGGCGTTGCCGAATCTTCTTCTGGACGGCTATTTCAGCAAGACAGTCCACGGCGCACAGGTTAACTGGCGAAAGGTTGTAGGGGCGGCTGTAGCGCATGGTATCGCCGTGCCGACATTTTCCTCGGCACTCGCATACTTTGACGGCTACCGTTCTGCGGAGTTGCCGCAGAACTTGCTCCAAGCGCAGCGCGACTATTTCGGGGCGCACACTTACGAGCGCGTGGATCAGCCGCGAGGCCAGTTTTACCACATTGACTGGCAGGATTCAAAACGGCCTCAGAGCAGGGTTTGATCTATGCAAGAGACATATCTTCAATCGTTGTTCGGCCTTTCTGGCAAAACTGCTGTTGTCATTGGTGGGACTGGCGAGCTTTGCGGGGCGATGGCCGAGGGCTTAGCGGGTGCTGGTGCATCCGTTGTCCTCGTTGGGCGTGACCCTGAAAAAGCACGCATCCGCCTAGAAAAAATCGCAGCTAACGGCGGCAAGGCATGGTTCCAGTCGTGCGAAGTAACCTCTCGCGAGAATATACAAGCCATGCTCAATACAGTGCTGGAAAAAGCAGGGCGTGTGGACATTCTAATAAATGGAGCCGGAGTGAATTCTCCGACACCGTTTTTGGAAATCAGTGAAGAGGAGTTTGATCGCATAATTGACATCAACCTCAAATCACTTTTCCAATCATGCCAAGTATTCGGGGAGTATTTCGTGAAAAACCAGATTCCAGCCTCGATTATCAACTTGGGTTCCATGTCTGGTATCACACCGCTTTCGCGGGTTTTCACATATTCGTTGAGCAAGGCGGCTGTTCACAATCTGACTAAGAACCTCGCACGCGAATGGGCGCAGGCAGGTATCCGCGTCAACACAGTGGTGCCTGGATTTTTCCCAGCGGAACAAAACAAAAAAGTTCTCACGCCCGAGCGCGTGGGGCAAATCATGGGGCACACGCCAATGAAACGGTTTGGTGTTGCCCATGAACTCATCGGTGTCACGGTGTTGCTGGCATCGCAGGCTGGGGCGTTTATCACTGGGTCGGAAGTGGTCGTGGATGGCGGTTTTCACGCCATGACGATCTGATTTTTTAAAAGGGATGGAAGGGTAGTGGAGATGCTTATGGGCAGGTCTTTTATACACGATGATTTCATGCTGCACGGGAGTGCCGCGCAGAGGCTTTTTCACGAGTTCGCGGAGAACGAGCCGATATTGGATTACCACTGCCACCTCCCGCCGCAGGATTTGGCGCGAAACCGTGTTTTTGCGAACCTGTTTGAAATATGGCTGGAGGGCGATCACTATAAGTGGCGAGCCATGCGTGCCAATGGTATCCCAGAGGATTATTGCACGGGCAAGGCTGACCCTTATGAAAAGTTTTTGGCTTTCGCAAAGACCGTCCCGCACGCACTTCGTAACCCGCTTTACCATTGGTCGCATTTGGAGCTGAAACGGTATTTCGGGATTGACCTGATTCTTTCGCCAGAGACCGCGAAAGAGATTTGGGATGAGGCAAATCGCCAACTACCGGAGCTAGGGACGCACAGCATTTTGGAAAAGTTCAAAGTCCGTGCTGTGGCTACCACTGACGACCCCGCTGACACGCTGGATTTTCACCGCGAATTTTCGCACCCGTCATCAAGGGTGTTCCCCACATTCCGCCCTGACCGTGCGATGGCTGTGGATCAGCCTGCCGTTTTCAACGAGTGGCTGGGGCGCATGGAGGCAGTTTGTGGCGAGGCGATTCTTGACTGGCCATGCCTCATCAAGACTTTGGAAGTGCGCCATGATTTTTTTCACCAGATGGGTGGGCGGCTTTCGGATCACGGGCTTGAAAGTTTACCTTTTGCCCAGTGTTCAGATGAAGATGCCAGTGTGATATTCGACAAGGTTCGTAACGGAGTGTCCGCCAGCCCGTCAGAGCGCGAAGCCTTTGGGGCACTAGTGATGCGGCGCGTGGGAGCCATGAATGCTCGGAAGGGCTGGATCATGCAACTGCATCTAGGGGCGTTGCGCAACAACAATACGAGGCTTTTCAAAAAACTGGGGCGCGATGTGGGCGGGGACAGCATAGGAGATTTTTCGCAGGCCGAAAAACTCTCGCGTTTCTTGGACAGCCTTGACCAAGAGGGTAATCTGCCGAAAACGATACTCTACAACCTGAACCCTTCGGACTACGCCATTTTTGCCACTATGATAGGCAACTTCCAAGACGGCACTGTGCCAGGCAAAATGCAGCTCGGTTCTGGTTGGTGGTTCCTAGACCAGAAAGATGGGATGGAAGCCCAGTTCAACGCACTTTCAGCGCAGGGGCTGCTCTCCCGTTTTGTGGGGATGCTGACAGACTCCCGTTCGTTCATGTCTTTCCCGCGCCACGAATATTTTCGCCGCATCCTATGCAATATGCTTGGCGGAGAGATGGAGCGGGGCGAATTGCCGGACGATTTTTCAGCGGTTGGCGGCATGGTGAGGCGTATCTGTTATGGGAACGCTAGGGAGTATTTCGGTTTCGACATGCCTTGAGGCACGCAATAGACCGAAGTCCAGAATCTAAAACAGCCAGCTTTCCTTCTCTACTCAGGGCAGCTTTTTCAGTGCTTCTATGCGGTCTTCCAGCGGGGGGTGCGAAGCGAAAAGGGAAAGGAGGCCGCCTTTTTTTGCACCGCTTATTTTGAATGAGCTAATGGCTTTAGCTCGGTCGTCCATAACTCCGCCGCGATCCATAATCGTATTGAGCTGCGTCAGGGCGTCTATGATGCTCTCTTTTCCCCAAATGCGGGCGGCATCGGCATCGGCGGCAAATTCGCGACGCCGCGAGAAGGCCATGACGATCATGCTTGCCAAGATGCCCAAGAAAATTTCGCAGACGATGGATGTTATGAAGTAGCCCATGCCGACACCGTTGTTTTCTTCGTTGTCGCGGCGGAGTGCTTGATCCACTAAAAAGCCAGCCACCTTTGATATGAAAACAACGAATGTGTTAAGGACACCCTGTATGAGTGCCATTGTGACCATGTCACCGTTGGCTATGTGTGAGACTTCGTGGGCGAGGACACCTTCGATCTGGCGGTGTGACATCTGGCTCATGAGCCCTGTGCTAACGGCCACGAGCGCGTTGTTTTTCGATGACCCAGTGGCGAAGGCGTTTACTTCTGGGCTGTCGTAAATACCAACTTCTGGCATGGAGACGCCAGCTTTATGTGCTTGAGAACGAACGGTTTCTAATAGCCACGATTCCCCGCTATTCTTGGGTGATTCAATTATATATATACCGTAAGTCTGCTTGGCCATCCACTTGGATATCCATAGCGAAATGAAACTGCCAGTGAAGCCAACGACTAGGGAAAAGCCCAGCAGTGCTTCCAGATTCAATCCGTTGGCCGTTATGAAGCGGTCAAAGCCGAAAATTGATGTGGTTATGGAAATGACAACGATGATTGCCAAGTTAGTGGCCAAAAACAAAAACATTCTTTTCATATTTTTTCTCCTTATTAAATTGTTGCAAGACCTGCCAACAAACATGATGGCGGGCATTTTTTGTTTGCCTCGTAAGTTTACACACAAACTTATTTTTTGCAAGTCGTTTGACGCTGAAAATTATGGTTGCATTTGGAGCCTCCTTGCATAATGTTCGTTCCCATGGAATCAACAACAGGCGGCACAGTTATCGGAAGCGGCTCCCATTTCAAGGGAGAAATCATCGGTAAAGAAGAACTCACCATCGAAGGCAAGGTCGAGGGCAAAATCCAAGTTGAAAGCATCGTGCATGTCAACAAGGGCGGTGGCGTGTGGGCAGATGTGACAGCACAGAGCATCACCATTTCAGGCGCAGTGACTGGCAACATTGTTGTCAGCGACAAAGCGGAAATCATCGCGGGTGGGTTCGTAGTTGGCGACATCAAGGCTCCTAGAGTGGTCATCAACGATGGTGCAAGGATATTGGGTCGCGTTGAGATGGATGTTTCTGGAGTTCCTGAACTTTCCTGATTGCGCAAGGCTACAGAAAAAAAATTTAACCACATAGAGCACAGATAACACAGAGGAAGATTCTGTGATGCAGAACATTTTTGTGCCTTTTGTGATCTTTGTGGTTAAATAAAATTCCTTACAATCGGCGTTAATCTTTGGCTAATAAATTTGCGCGGTAAAGCAGATTGGAATAAGCACATAAGCGCATGGAAACATTGTCGCTATTGGGTGGCACTATCGGGATCGGTCTGCTTTCTGGGATCAGTCTTTACCTAACGGTTTTTGTCGTTGGCCTTTCTGTCAACACGGGCTGGCTGACATTGCAGCCTGGCCTAGAACCTCTCCAAAACCTCGCCCAGCCGTGGGTGTGGGGCATGGCATTGGTTTTTTATTGTTTCGAGTTTTTCGCAGACAAAATCCCGTGGGTAGATTCTTTTTGGGACACAATACACACGGTCGTCCGCCCTGTCGGTGCCATGTTTTTGGCCGTTGGAACGCTCGGGCAGACGCACCCTTCTTTTGAGGTCTTGGGCGTCCTTCTTTCGGGCGGGGCAGCATTCGCCTCGCACACGGCGAAAGCAGGAACGCGGCTGCTTATAAATAGTTCGCCAGAGCCGTTCACGAACATTTTTGTCAGTCTGTTGGAGGACGGGCTTGTAGTTGCGGGGACACTGTTTGTGGTCAAATATCCCTTGGTGGCTCTGTGCGTGGTTATCAGTGGACTCGGACTGTTCATCTATGTTTCGCCAATGGTGTTCAGGATGATAAAGGCGCACGCAGTGTTCATCCTTGGCAAGATTGGAGGAGATGTTGGGTTTGACGAAGAAAGTCCTTTGCCCAGTTTAGTTCCAGAGGAGTACCGTCAAGCACTAACTAAATCGCTTGAGCCTGAAGAAAAAATCGCATGGGCCGTGCGGTGTTCGACAGGGAAATTCCCTGGTGTAGGTCGCCATGTGGACGGGTATTTGATTGGCACCACGGTTCGC
This sequence comes from bacterium, assembly GCA_020049135.1. Lineage (GTDB taxonomy): Bacteria > Verrucomicrobiota > Verrucomicrobiia > JADLBR01 > JAIBCM01 > JAIFLJ01. The sequence goes on from JAIFLJ010000149.1 coordinate 13,488, forward strand.
ACAAAACTTTATTTTGCAGGAAAAAAACATTTTGGCTGTTTTGCTCGTGAGTGGGGCTGGGGTGTCGGGCGTCAGTTTGATTTTTACGATGGCTTTCTTTACGATGAGTTTATCTTTTACAACTCGGAAGGCATCGTGGTAGCATCAACACGGTTCCAGAAGCGTTATCGGCAATTGACGCGCCGTTGCCAGAAAGAATTGGGTCGGGATTTTGAAACCTTGCTAGATATAACAATTAAGGAGACACCATGATTTTGAACAACCCGCAGCCAGACGGAGCACCACGGCTTTCTCCGCTTTCACCTCGTCCACAAGCAGCACCTTCTCCCACAATGCCATCCGCCTCTGTGACTAGCACGCAGCCTGCGTTGCAGCCATACCCGAAAGAGCCATCTTCACCAGATGAGTTGGATATTTCTAAATCAGTGATCGAGGGCATCATTCTCCGCGCCATGCAGGCTAATATGTCCATGGTAGCTGGAGATATTGCTAAAACACTTGGACTGAACTTTTACAACATTGTTGAACCGATCCTCTCGATATTGCGCGACGCCCATCTCATCGAAGTGACCCGTGGCGACCTGCAACCGATTTCTTATGTTTACGGCATTACAGACGCCGGGTTTGAGCGTGCCAACCAATACCTTGCACAGACGACTTATATAGGCCCAGCACCAGTCTCGCTCCATAGTTATGTGGAATGGATCAAGCGCCAGAGCA
>JAIFLJ010000211.1 GCA_020049135.1 bacterium
AACTTGTAGATTCGTTTTCATCCTCAATCCATGCCATTCTACACCCTTTTCCTCAACCCTTTTTTACTGCAAACTTGAAAGAGAGCCATAATAGCGGCGGCAATAATATTTTTTTAAGACCTATAGTTAGAAGGCTTTTTCTGTAGAAAGTAATGAGGGTGAAATTCAGCAGCAGCACCGATATGACTATGCAGTTGAAAAAATTGACTTTAATAGCCGACTGCAATCCAGAAGAGAGCAGCAGCAGGCATGAAAAAACGCTTGCCGCCCCCCATTTCAAGGAAGGGCGGTTTATGATAATTAGTGCCACCAAAGCAGCCACCATTACTCCCAAAGAGCAACCGACAGGATGATTCCAAAAAAGAAAATCCATCATGGCCACGCCCGCAACAATGGAAAGTAGTGTTATAGTATTCTTATTCATACGAAACGGGGCAGCTCCCTTTGTTAATAGTTTCATTTTAATATAATCTAAATAAGTCATCATCCGTTAAAGATATAAATTTTGTTATATAATCATTCCTCTTTATGCCAGAACATAGAGTCTGTCACAGGTTGCATAGTTCCATTTTTTACCGAAAACAAAAATTTGATTCCGCTGTCTTTATTCGCATCCAAATACTCTATCCGTATCGGGTGTTTTCCTTTCGTCATGGCCACGGCAGTCCATTTTTGTTCGGTAAAACGCCAGCTACCCTGTTCCAGCACCAGACGATCATGTAAATAAACTCGGCAATGTCTCCATGCGGCCAATGCAAAGACATATATTTGATCCTCAGGAATATCGAGCCACCCTTCATAGACCATCCCGTAAGAGTCTTCTTTGTCGGCGGGCGGGGTCAAGTTGGCCGACACCGTCGTGGACGATGGTTTGAGTTGCGACCAATCTGGCATCTCTTCCCAGTGTCCCTCGTATTGCTTGGCGATCAAGCCAGCCACAAGCCCCGATGGTTCCTTGCCCAACAGAGGCAAATCAAAGCGGGCGGCAGCTATTTTGCTCGGTGGATAACCCTTCTTGAAAGTTCTGGCTCGAACGATTGACGGGCGTCCAACCTCCAGCGGCTTTTGGTAAAGCGGTGATTTTTCATTGGGTTCACTACCATTGAGTGTGTAGCGGATTTCTGAGCCATCTGGCACCGTTGATAGGGTCACAGACACCTTCCCCGATCCAGAACGGGAGCGGGGGAGAATCGCTGGCATGAGTGGTTCGGGACACTGTGTCTGGATATATTCCTCGATCTCGTTCCCTGATAGAAATACTCCTTCGAGATCCAATGTTGAGCAAACCGATAAACCCTCTTGAGAAAAACCTGTGTGTTTTGATTGTTGTGGATCACCCAGACATCTGAGTGAGCGATCATACTGCATGCTACTCTTTCGCGTGTTTTTATTTTCCGCAGATTCCATTGTTAAAGGTATAATCCACGGTTCCCCCGCCCGCAAGTCACCGATCACCAACGCCGGATTCCCTCCAGTAGGATAATAGTCGTATGCCAATAAAACCAATCGCTTGCCATCATACGCCAAGGGGGACAACCGAGTCTCTTTCAAAACAGGCTCCACATCAAATAGGGGTTCGTTATCTGCGGAAAAAACCCCGTGCGGCCACGAGTCAATCAGGCGGGTGTAACAGTTACCGTCTCCCTGTTTTTCCCAAAGGTAGATGCCATGACCTGAGTGATATTTAGAAAACAGTAGCCGTCCCTGATCACAAATGAAGGTGTCTCCGATATCCGAAGAGACATCTTTCCAACTCCGCTGGGAAGAAGAGTAAATATAGATTTTAGGTTCTGCTGTATTCGATTTCTCGTCTCTTCCAGAGATCGAAGCACTGATACACATATTGTCTCCGTCAACCACATCTACTTGCCGGATATCCACCCTGCCTAAAACATCGAGTGGACTTTGTGCTGGGATGCGGTCGGCATCCACGATGATTTCATTCTCTCCCGTGGACAAATCCACGCGCAAAAGCCCCGTCTTCTTTTGTGAAACGCCCCAACTGGCAAGCAACACCTGATCTTTTACCCAAAGCTTTTGATAGGGAGCATCAGGAAGGGACAATTCACTCCAAACATTCTTTCTCAAATCTAAAACGCGAATACCATCTTTTGCAAATACGGCGTATTTATCGGAACACGCAAATAGCCAATGGCTCTGAAAATTTTCTGGAGGAGGTAAAAATATTTTTTTAGACAACTCTTTTGCCTGCATGGTCGCTGTGTCCACTCGTAAGACACCTATTTGATCGCCCTCCTGAAAACCCACTAAAATCATCCCCTTGAAAACACGAAAACCCACAAACTCTTTTTTCTCTTGCCCCTCTTTTTTTTCTGAAAAACTCCAGCATTTCTTTGCCCCCAATATCACTTTCTCTCTGGTCAGAAATTCATACGATGAAATCTGGTGCAATTGGTTGATGAGAAAATGAAGCATCCCCGCCTCGTTCACATGAAAATTTTTTGTCCCACGCCTTTTTTCCAGATAACCTTCCAGCGCGGCAATATTCTCCCGCACAGTCTCTCGTTCATTTTTGGCTGAAAGTTCCCGCCCCTGATAACTCGATGGGTGGGGAGAAAAATATTCCAAAATCGTCTTATGCACTTTTTGGGTGGCACTTTTTAAAATGTGCTTCGACAACTCCCGACTCAGAGGAGACAGCTTGGTGATTTCCTCAAAGAAAAATCCGCTAGTCTCATTCGCCAGTGCGTCCTTTTCCTGAAAGAGCATTTGGGCTATTTCTTCTAAACAGGATTCTTCCAACCATTCATACTTCATGATCCATGCCAGCAGCCGAGTGGATAGTTTTGGGGAAGCGGCTAGTCGCTCAAATACCTGCGTGGCATGTTTGCCATATTGGGCCCGTTCGCCCGCTTGCCAGAGAGGCAGAAAAGGAACTGTTTGGAAGAAAAGATTGCCTTCACCCTGCATGAAACAACTGTCCATAAGATACTGGGGCATTCCATGGTGGGGAAACGCCTCCATCTCTATTGTCCAAAAATCGCCGAGAAATAGTGCCGCCGCCTCCAGATTTTTTTGCCAGAGTGCCCCATAGACCGCCCTCACTTGATAGACCTTCAAAGGCGGCTTTTTTTCTTGGAATAGCGACCGCTCTTTTTCTGCCGTAGAACGAATCAACTCCCTCAAATGCGACACTTCGTCTGGATGCGTATCGCCGTAGTGCGTGTGATAACAAAAATTCAATAAACGGGATGGGTTCAATAGAAATATGCCAGCCCCTTTTGTGAGATCGGGGTCGTCTGCCTGCATCTTTTCGAGTAATTCCCGATAAAGTTCTACCGCGCGGAGGGCGCAGTGCATCCGTCTCTCTAGGTCTCCAGAGACCTCCGCCCATACAGATTCCATCCACGGAGCAAAGAATTTCTGTTTGTAAGTGCGGTATCCGCTAGCCATTCCTTCATGTAAAGAAGAAGATGGTGCTCCTCTTCTATGAGTCACTATTGCTGCCTTGCCACAAAGTCGGATGCGCAATCTCTGCACCTCGGCATCCGTCAAACCCAGCACCCAAGCCGTTTCAGACAACTCGACTCCCCTCGCGTAAAGACCGTTCACTTCACAAAATCGCGCCTCTTGTAAAAAGATCTGGGCTTCTTCTTGAGCGTTCCAAGGACGAACTTTTCCCGTCTGACCTTTCAACCGACTGAGAATTTCCTTTTGGATCGTTTCCGCCACTTGAGGCAAGGTGTCTCTCCTGCCAGTCACAGAAAATGTCTCCTCTTTTTTTGACCCGCCCATCTTGAGGCGAACCAGCAATTTTAGTTGAGAGCCTTCAGTCCAAATCTCGCCGTCCACGAGACACCCGGCACTCCAAAAATCGGCCTGGGAATCTGCCAGCTTCTTTTCCCACTCCAGTTCTTCGAGCCGCCAGCGTTCCAATACAAAAACCTTCTCCGACCTCACCAACCGCTCCCTCAGCATGAGGCTCAAGACCGCTTCTGCCCCACCTGTTTTCTGAGCGTCCATACGGGGGTGAAATCCCGCCAGCGTGACGGGCACTGCGGAGCTTTGATCAATCTGCAATTTTGACAAGAGCGGGGCGATCTGCTCCGAGAGTTGTTGCATGAGCCATTTCGCATCCGTTTTTCCAGACGGGTCAGGGACGGCATGAACCATGGCGATCACCACGCCGAGATGCACCTGTACCAATCTCGCCTTGCACGCATCCTTTTCCCGCGAAAGAAAGAGAAAGCCATCGGCACCGAGCAAGCCGCCCAAGCGAACGCTGTTTTCCGCAGTCAGTCGGTTCGCCTGCAAATTTTGTTCCTTCAGGATCAATTCGATCTGGCTCCGTTCGACCAAACTCGCTCCGGCTGAAGAAAGCTCCGCAGTCAGCAAATCGCTCCATTCAGGGGAGCCTACGATGGCTATGCGAGGTTTCTGTTCGTCTGGAGATGCCCAGCACGACGCCCACGGAAAACAAAATGTTACCCATCCCCACAAAGAGAAAACGAGCACAGAAAAAAACTTAAGAACCGTTCTTACCATTCGCCCAACCAGATATTTTCTCCACATCTTCATTGGTTGAGCTTGATATATTTTTCCAAATCCTCGTTTGGAACAAACCAGAAGCCTTGATTTTTAATAGCATTCCCATGAATCACAAGCCCGTATGGAGTCCATATTAATTTTGTTGGATGTATTTCATTTTCAAGTTGTTTTAGATTGTCTGCAAAATAGGACTCCTCCTTGGGTGGCATCTGAAATCTAACTGGTATTTGAACCGGATTGCTCTCTCCTTCGGTAAAAATATAAAATGAATATTTTATCGGCCAACGATCTTTTGTCTTGTTTACAAGCAATGTTAATTTTTTCCCATCAAACACTGCGCACCCCCCACTCATGCTGAACAAGCTCGGGAGATCATCCGGGTAAGGCCATCTAGCCGGGGCAGAGGACAACGATTTTGGATTAGAAGACAAAAGAATTTCAGGCATCCCTGTTTGAGAGGGTATCCAAACGATTTTTTTTTCAACAATAAGCAACCCATTATTTTCTGGGCAATAGTTTATTTCGTTAGGATGATTGAACCTGAAATATTGCTCCCAGTCAGAGCCTGATGCGGTCGGGCGATATAGAATGACCACCCCTTTTACAGACAATCCAAAATGGACGCTTTTGTTTGGGCCAGGATAAACAATCCACGGTTTAAATGGTGTTCCATCCAAGGAGTTTTCAGGAGGAGTTCGACGACTGCTTATCAGTTTCCTTATAGTGTTTCCTTCAGCATCTATTTCTTCAATCCCCGCTTCTGATTGATATCGGTCATCAGTGCTTATAGTTTTTAAATTGGGCGCACCGTAAAAGAAGTATAGTTTGTCATGAACGCGAGCAAGTTGTTTTCTGAAAGGAAAGTCAAATGCGCCTGTTCTGTTTTTTACATCCGTAGCAATAAGAAAAGTCGAGTGATAATAATTGAAAAACATGGTTGTTGGCGTTATTTTGAAGAAAATGCGCTTTCCATTTTGCGATGGAGAATTCATCTGCCTCTCTATTACTTCAGAACGGAATGTCGTAGGTTCTACAGCGTAAAGTTTGTCTTTTTTGTGAAAAACCAGAATCTTGTCTTCGGCAAACACGATTTCACTGGTGTATGGGTTGACATCTTTTTTGTTTGGCGAACTGTTGGCCCAAGTCTGCGGGTGCCAATAGCGCGTGATCAAAAGCTCATTATTTTCTAGGGGAACATCTTTTATTGATGGCTTTATTTCCGGCCACAATTCATACAGATGACCTAGCAATGTGTTAGCTTCGGAATTTGATAGCGGCGTTTTGTTATTCTCAGAAGACGCATCAATAATCGCTTTTTGGAGCATGGACCCGCTTTCTGTAGAAATGCTATTTTTTTTCCTTGAATTCTCGGCAGAATACGGGAAAATACCTATCACATCCTTTCTCAAATCTGGGGCGTTTCGTATAATGTCGCAAAAAGTTGATGCCAGCATCAACTGCATGTTTTTTCCTGACTCTGTTTGCCTCGCAAATATATCAACAAATATTCTAAACAGACTGCTCAAGATGAGTTTGCCACTGGCAAACTCAGCATCTTTACCTATGAAAAAATTTTTGTTTTTCTCTAAAAAAACAATGCTTTCCTGCATGAGTGCCTCCTGGGTTTCTACTCCGGAAAGCGATTCGTATTTCAGTGCCAGCCCATCTCCACATCTCAGCGGGTTTTCAGACTTGATCAAATCTTCGGTAAACTTTCTCCAAAGCAAACCCATTTTTTTCTCATCACCTGTTTGCCAATCCACCAGCCGCCGCTTGGGTAAATACAACCATTTTTTCGCTTTTAATTCATCTAAATCTAAAATCGGCATATAAGGACGAGATGGCAATCGTCTGCGCAAAACCGTGCCATGCGGTTTTGTTGTTTCCGATGATTTGTTTTCATCTGGATACAGCAAACCCAAATACCCGCCAATTGCCTCCTCTGGTGTTTCCTTCCAAAAGGCCATGTTTTCAAAATATATTTCAAAAATAGAATCGGTAGAATTCAATTCATTTTCTGGTTTGTCCCTCGGTGTTTTTATTATTTTCCCAAACAATGATAGAATTGACGCGCGAAGTCTGGCCGGACGATCTGGATCGTCCTTATAGTATCCAGTTTCAAACGAGAAAGCCAAAGTGTATGAAGCGGAAAGCAAAACTTTTTTCGCAAGAAAGAATTTGTCTTCCTGCAACCATTTTTCAGGATTCCACCTGAAACCCTGAGACGGAGCTTCACTTTGCGCGGCAAAGTTCTCAGTGCAAGAAATGTATTCGGATGCCAGTGCAAGCATCTGGCATGCAGAGTCAATGTGCCGCGCCATGTTTTTGTGTTCGAGAATACGGATGTCGATCGGTATTTTATCATCTGTAAAACTAGATAAAAAGTCTAAAGGGAAGGCGTCTAAGCCGTATGCTCTTATCCTTGTAATTTTGTGTTTTTTGTTTTTTACTCCTAAAGCAAATGCCGATTCGATGGCCGATATTCCATCGCCAATTAGCCAGTGCTGTAAGGCCCATTGCGCTAGATTGGCGTAGGCTTCAGCCTCGGCCATGGCATCCCATGGCTGTGGCTCAGACACAAGTTTCATCGTTTTCTTCAACTCCTCTACCAGCTTGTCAGCCAGCCCCGCCAAATCCTCTTTTTCCGACGACACCACGATCTCCGAGGGCTTGCTCTTGCTCCCGCTCCGTAGCCGCGCCTTCACCTCCCATTGGTCGCCCGCATCTTTGATGCTGCCATCCAGCAGATAGCTTCCTGTCCAGAACGGTTTTTGCTCCCATCCATCTGCCAGCGATTTTTCCCAAGAGAGCTTTTCCATGTTCCAGCGATCCAGCACCAGCACTTCCGGCTCGCAGATCAGCCGTGATGCCAACAGAGTATTGATCGAACGCTCCAAGGATCTGATGCCTTTGGCATCGGACTCGAAGCGCAAACCGAGCAGTGAAATGGCGACCGCTGTTTTTCTCGAAATCGCAGTCAGTTTGGGAAGCTTGGGGACGATCTGGACGGAGATGTTTTTGGACTGCTCCGACGGAGAATCGCTGGCGGGCTGTTGCGCCTGTGCGACGATCACCCCCGTCTCAACGGCAACGAGCCGAGCCAGAAGCAAAGTCGGTTTTTTGTCTTTCGCTTCTTTCGCCCCCTCCGAGCTAGAGAGAGATTGCCGTTGCAGAATCAGGAGGGCGTCTGCCCCCAACAGTTTTCCCGCTTTCGTGTAATCGCCTTGTCGGATCAAGTCGGACAGTCCCCGCTCACGAATGACTTCATTCAATTGATCGCGCTCAACCAAGGCGATCTCTTTAGAACGAGACAACTCGGCGGTGAGCATCACCGCCAAGTTGTCCTCAGTAGGCTCAAGCCCGATCACGGCAAGTTTCGTCTGCGCTTCGGCGGCATAGGCACAACCCAAGCACAGACAAAGCCATGCGACGACGACACGCGCTATCACGGAAATAGGGTGCCGTTATTTCTCTATCAATTTGGGAACGATCCTGTCCAAGAGGCGGCGGGCGGCATTTTCCAGCGCGGCCTTGCCAGCGCTATATTCTGCCACATCCACGGCCACATCCGCTTGGCGATCTACCCCGAGCAATTTTCCGTCCGAAAGGCGGGTGATCTGGATTTCTACCCGCGCTCGGCTAGCGACCAATCCGCCACGCTGAGCACCGCGTTCGCTAAAGGCTTCTCCCGATATGTTGATGGTAGGCTGTTTGACATCCCCTTCAGTGGAGTCGGTTGTATTCACAGAAAAACCCAACTTTTGGAGGTAGAAGATCAATTCTGTTTGTGCCGCTGGATCGGGAACAGAGCCTTGTATATGTTTTTCGCTCACGCTCACAATGAGCCGAGGCAATTTCTTCCCTTCGACCAGTTTGGCGAGACGAGCGAGGCGTTCATCGGGCTTTTCCGCTTTGGCTAACAGAACGGTGCTGTTTTGCGCGATGATGGAATTGATCCGACCTGCCAGAGAACTCACCTCGCTATCTAAGTTGTAGTTCCCTTGTGGTTGCATCATGGAGGTGCCCATGTCGAAGCTCACCGTTTCTCCAAAGACCCTGCCTGTCTCGGTGCTGATGACCTTGGCGACAATGTATCCTTTGGTGGAACCAGAGGTAAAAGCGCGTCCAGTGATGAGCACCTTGGCACCAGTCAGACAGCCGACTCTGGCCGCTGATTCTGGAGTGGTGAACCCTCCCTTGCCCAACTCCTGCTCACCCAAGATGGCGGCTAGTTCTTGGCGTTCCACCAAAATCAGGGAGAGGTTTTTGGACAACTCGGCATTCAATAGAATCGCGATGTCTTTGCCCTTATCTCTGAATATCTCACTGCTCCCCTGGAAATCCAGAACGGCGGCGGCGATGGGGGATCGTTCGAGCGAGCCTCCTTCTTGTGCCTGTGCTTGATCGGAAGCGGACAATGCGCCTGAAATCAGGCATCCCGCTAAGAGAATTCGGAGAGTTCGTTGGCTCCAAAATGATTGGATTTTTTTCATGGTTGTTTTTCTTTCTTTGTTTTTTGGTTGATGATGAATTGAAGAGAAGATGCCAAAAGATAATGGGCCTGCGGGCTCTTTAAATCCAAAAGCTGCTCTGGTATTTCTGTGAAAACACCGTTGCCGGAAACGACTGTCTTCCACACATCTGGCGAAAGAGATTTATTCTCTGGCATTGCCTGCCTGATGATTATTGCTGACAAATCGGCTTTGTGGTTTTTGAGCCACGGCTGCACTTCTTCATCGCGCATGAAAAGCAAGTAGAGCGAGCTTGGATCAGGCGATTGCGGCAACTGTTCTTCACGGATCACACAAAAACCGTATCTTTCTAAAACAGACACCCAATCGGACGGAAAGTTTACCGCCGCCACCATCCGCTGAATGCCGCCACCGCCCTGCTGCAAGCTCTCGCGGGCTTTTGCCATTTCTGCCGCTGCGGACTGCTCGGGCACAGCCACGAATGAAAAATGCGCTGCCGGATTTTTGTCGGCGTTCGCAAAAAAGCGGACAACAAATTTTTGCGGTGCCACACAGTCAGGCACAGGCAAGGCAAACCGCACCCGCCTACACCCTTGCACTCCTTTGACCACTGGAAACGAGACGGAAACCTTGGCTGCAAGGCCGTCCGTCACCACTATCATGTCGGCTGAAATATCCACAGTTTTTTTCGGCTCCGCCTCCACGAGCAAATCAACATCCATAGAAGCCCCCGCCCAGACGCATAAAGTTCCGCCACCCGAAACACTGGCTGGGGAAAGCGGCGTGATGCAAACTGGACGAGCAGCACTTTCAGCGAAGAGCAAGTCCGCGCAGCAAAGCAATAAAAGCAGGAATGCTGGTTTCACAGTAGGCGTGCGCTGATGTTGTAGCCGTTGATCGTCTGCGGCATGGCGCGGCTCCAGACGAAAGAGTCTCCCATCAAAATAACTCCTCCATCTGCGGTGGGCATAGCTTCAAGCACTGGCTGGACTTTACCTTGGAGCGGGACGCGCAAAGCACTTCCTTCAAGGCATAAAACTTTAATTTTCTCGTCTCCGCGACTAAACTCCACAAACATAACTCTAGCACCCGCGACATTCCTCGGCACACCAAGCTGCACCTTCAATTCACTACCCTGTAGCAAGACGGCCACCAAGTTATTTTGAAACAGCATTTTGACTTCACTGTAGATAGCAAGCAGATCACTGGTTTCAGATGCTGCTGGACACACTCTCTCAGCCCACGGGAAAAAACTGGCAAACGCGGCAAAAACGATGGCAAAAGCTACTGCTAAATAGTATTTTTCAAACCATTTAAAGACTGTATTTTCGCGCTGCGTAATTTTGGGTTCCACCCTGTTTTTGAACGCCAATGTAGAGCGGTGCAACGCCCTCTCGACAGCTTCTTGCTGCGGTGTTGGCACTTCTAATTTCACCAAATATTTTTCGATCGGATCGTCTTTCATTTAGCCCCTTTTTTCTAGTAGTTTCCTCAGCCTTTTCTTGGCTATGTAAATTCTCCATGAGACAGTCGTCTCCGCGCAGTCCATTATTTTGGATGCCTCTTTATGCGTTTTTCCCTCGTAATAAATAAGCACTACCGCCATGCGCAAATCATCTGGCAACTGCCCTAAAACATCCCCCACTTCTGTATGTTTTGCCGCTGCTGAACATTTTGATGTCGTGTCATTTTCGTGCAGCCGTTCAAGCAAAACTTCGCGCCGCCCCCGTTTTCTCAATAAATCCATCACTGCGTGGTGGGCTATCCCGTAAAGCCAGTTTTTGAAAGCAGAATCCCCTTTGAATGTCTCCAGATACCGTGCAGCTTTCACGAAAACCTCTTGTGCCGCATCCTCAGCATCTTCCGCACTCAACCCTGACCTGAACGCGAACGCATAAACCCTGTGGTAATGCATACGAAACAGGTCTGCCCAAGCCTTTTCGCAGCCAGCCAAAGCATTGCGCAATAAATCTCCTTCCTCCGCAGAATCCTCCTTCCAATGCATGGTTTACTTTAAAAGACGAACGAAGCTGGATGATCCTTTGAACTTTTTTAAAATTTTCGATCCGCATGGCTAAAAAACACGGTGATGCCCCAAGAATCATTCCACCGATTTTTTCTGAAAAACGGCCAACTGACCTTAAATGCCCAGCTTTTTGAAGGTCTTTTTCACATGGGCGAAGTGGCGGTCTAGGGAGCAGGCTTTTTCGATTCCTTTCACTCCCAGCACGGCGCGTATCTCATCGCTCAGCTTCAGGAAGTGCGGCAATAGCGTCTCTGCCCCTTCGCGCCCGCTCCGCGCCCCTTCCCAACAGAGCATGGCGGCGCGTTGAACCATCTCGTAGGCCACCTTGCGCTCGATCCCTTTTTCGGTCAGTGCCAGCAAAATGCTCTGCGAAAAAAACAGCCCCTTAGACTTCCAAAGGTTGCGCTCCATCGTTTCAGGGTAAACGATGAGCTTGTCCACGAGCTTCGTCATGGTGGCAAGCATGTAGTCCAACAGGATACAGGCATCAGGGAAAATGATCCGCTCCGCCGACGAGTGCGAGATGTCGCGCTCGTGCCATAGGGCGACATTTTCCATGGCGGTGATGGCGTGCCCCCTGATCACTCTTGCTAGTCCGCTGAGCCGCTCCCCAGTGATCGGGTTGCGCTTGTGCGGCATGGCACTGGAACCTTTCTGCCCCGCGCTGAAATACTCTTCAACCTCAAGCACCTCTGTCCTCTGCAAATGCCTGAACTCGGTAGCCCAGCGGTCTATGCTAGTGGCCACCAGTGCCAGTGCTGACATGAAGTGTGCATGACGATCGCGCTGGAGTATCTGTGTGGATAGGATAGCTGGTTCAAGACCGAGCTTTTTGCAAACAGCGGTTTCCACCCTCGGGTCTAGGTGCGCGTGCGTCCCCACCGCCCCAGAAATCTTTCCTACACGCACCATTTCACGGGCTTCTTCGAGCCTTGAGAGCGAGCGCTTGAACTCGTCGAACATGAGTGCCATTTTCAGGCCGAATGTGATGGGCTCAGCATGAACACCGTGCGAGCGCCCGATCATGGGTGTCATCTGGTGTTCGCGTGCCCGCCGCGCTACCACTTCAAGAAGGGCGCGTGTCTCACGCATGAGAATATCCGCCGACTCCACCATCTGGACAGCGAAGGTGGTGTCGAGCAAGTCGGACGAAGTCAGCCCTTGGTGTATCCAGCGGCCAGGTTTACCGACAAAAGTGGCGACATTTTCTAAAAATGCCAAAACATCGTGGTGCGTCCGTTTTTCTATTTCCAAGACAGCGGCAAGATCAAATGCAGCTTTTTTGCGTATGGCTCGTGCATCACTTAGCGGGATGGCGCCTATTCCAGCCATCGCCTCGCAAGCGAGAACTTCAATCTCTAGCCATATCTCGCACTTTCTTTGTTCAGTCCATATCTGGGTCATCTCGGGGCGGGAATATCTCGGTATCATGCTAAAGCGATATGGCAGGGGACGATTTTCTGAAAGAAAAAAGTTTTTGAATCAGCAGCTTTCTGGCTCTGCCGTCGCTGAGTCAGGATTGCGGCGAGGTTATTTTCCGCCAGTATTCGCCTATCGCAAATGGAAACAGAATATGCTCCTGCTCCTGTATGCGTGCGTGCAAAGAAGCCAGTGTATCGCCATCGAGAACTAACACGCGAGCCTGCGCCAATATGGAACCAGAATCTATTTCCCCGTTGACTAGGTGAACTGTACACCCGCTCTCGCTTGCGCCTGCCTCCAGTGCTTGTCTCCAAGCTTCAAGCCCTTTGAACGATGGCAACAACGATGGGTGAATGTTTAGAATACGCCTAGGAAAAGCATCCAGAAGCGGCTCCTTTATCACGCGCATGAAACCAGCCAGAACAACTAAATCCACATCGGCCTTGCGGAGTGTTTCAACATAACGGTGCTCAGATTCTGGATCCAGTTTTGTTTTGAAACGGCCAGGAGCGAGATATTGGTTTGGCACACCAAGCTCTGCCGCGTGCCCTAAAATACCAGCTCCTTCAACATCGCTTAGCACGATGGCTATCTCTGCGTCCAACCTGCCGCCGCGAATGGCCTCTGCGATAGCCGTGAAATTCGACCCTTTGCCCGAACCTAGCACGCCGAGGCGAGGTGCTTTCACGAGCGCATCCTCTCAATGGTGTTAGTGGTAGAACGGCCAGGAACCAGTGGCAGGATGCGGATTTTGGCTCCCACCTCTTCCAGCACGCCCCTCTCTCCCTCATCGAGCGTCTCAACAGTATAATCCCCCCCCTTGACATAGATGTCGGGCTGCACAGTTCGTAAAATGGATTCGCAACGAACCTCGTCAAAAATAGTGACATGATCCACAGCAGTAAGTGCGGACAAAACTTCCGCCCTATCGGATTCTGGATGGACTGGCCGCGACATCCCTTTGAGTTGGCGCACGGAATGGTCGCTATTTACGGCCACCAACAACACATCGCCCAGCGCACGGGCTTGCGACAGGTAGCGAACATGGCCGACATGCAGCAGGTCAAAACAACCGTTGGTCACTACCAGTTTTTTCCCTTCTGCCCTCAGCGTTTCACGCCAGCCAGCAATTTCGTTTTTATCGAGATATTTGCCTTTCATGCGCAAGAAGGTTAGCCCTAGACCGCAGCAAACAGAAGGAAAAAATCCTGCGCCAAAATCTCACGGGCGCATCTGCGATTCATTGACTACTCTCAGTCTATCATGCTGGTGTCAACAACGCGAATTGAATTCACGCACTCCACTAGTTTTTGGACATTTCCCCTCTCTATCCCGAAGGGATTGAAGCTCTCAGCCTAGGGTTGCCCGTCTGCGGGCTACCCTAGGAAATGAGGGGAGGCTGACAACCCTGAAAAGGTTGGATCAATCCCAAACTGGGACCGCTGGCGTCTCGCCGGCATCTTCTGATTTTGCCGACAAGATGCCAGGCTGTTTTGATCGTCACTCATGCGAACCTTTTTGTGTTACAGGCCACTAGGGTAGCCCGCATACGGGCAACCCCAGGCTGACATATAAAACCCCTTCGGGCATACGCGTCAAGTTAGCGCGACGCGAGTTTTCAAAATGGATTTTTTGAGTTTTACTACTCGCAGGAGAAAGGGGTTTCTCCCGAGTAA
>JAIFLJ010000133.1 GCA_020049135.1 bacterium
ATGGTTCCATCTCCCCACACTGCTTGATGAAAAGCACGGTATATCTAGGCTCTGTTTTGATCAACCTCACCCACTTTTAATCACACCCCTTTTGTGATGAAGCAGAAAAATCATCTGTGCCAACACCATTTTTTCGTGTTAGTCTTTACACGCTTCTCATGCCCGACAGAATATTCGGTCTTCAAACGATGCTGGAAAGTGCGTCTCTCGTCCCTTGGATGGAACGGGTGGCGAAGGAAGGTGTTTGCCGTATCGGGTCGGTTTTGCCTGAAGCCCGCGCATTTTTGGTGGCAGCGATACAAAGGCATCTCCGCCGCCCAGTGCGGGTGGCCTGTTGCGGGCACAAGGAGATGGAACGGGCTGCCGCTGCTCTGGAAACATGGGTGTCGGGCGAAAACATTCTTCTTTTTCCAAACCCCGAAACACACCTTACCAACGGATGCCAAGATTTTGAGGTGTCGGCGCAGCGTTTTCAGGTGCTGGAAAAACTGCTCCATTTCAGGGATTCATCGGCCTGTTTCCGCATGCCCATTTTGATTTCGTCTGCGGATGCTATTGCACAGCCTGTCATATCGTCATCAAGCCTTGTCCAAAATCGTTTTGTTTTGAAAACGGGCGAGGAGTTGTCGCTTTCAGATTTCGTGGCTAGGCTCTCTTCTGCGGGCTACCTGAATGTCCCGTGCGTGGACGGACGCGGGCAGTTTGCTGTGCGCGGCGGCGTGGTGGATTTTTTTTCGCGGCAAGCCGACTGGCCGCTCCGAGTGGAATGGTTTCGCGATGAGATCGAATCCATGCGCGAATTTTCTCCCCTAGACCAACTCTCACGCCAAGAGGTGCGAGAGGCTTGTGTGACGGTCTCCTCTTTTGATGCAGAGCCGTCAGAGACAGAGGTGCTGGGGGATTATTTGGGCGAGGGGTGGGTGGTGGCCGAGTGGGGAGAATGTGGAGATGATTCGGACGGGACGCCGCTTTTTCTCGATCACGATTTTTTAAAAACTTCTTCTGGGGATCCGATTCTCAGGGAACATCGCATGGAACTACTCCATCGCCATGTGCGAGATTGGGCAGCTCAAGGATACAGCGTGTTGGTGCTTTGCCACAACGAGGGTGAAGAACATCGCCTGAAAGAGATTTTTGCCGCAGGCGGCGTTAGCCCTCTCCCGTTTTTTGAGCAATCGGCATTGACGCGAGGTTTTGTTTACCAAGAAGACAAGTGGGTGGTGCTTACTGACGCGGAGATTTTTGGGCGCTACCAGACAGTAGATTTTTTCAGAAGGACGGGGCGTGGTGCAGTTGCGGGCAGGATAGCAGCTTTTGGCGATGCGCCTTTAGCCGAATGGGATGAGGGTGATTTCGTTGTGCATTTGCAGCACGGCATAGGGCGCTATCTCGGCATCCAGAAACTACCGATCAAAGATGGGCAGGAGCAGGAGGTCATGGTGCTCGAATACGATAAGGATTCGCGACTGTATGTGCCGATAGAGCACGCGCATCTGGTCGGGCGTTATGTGGGCGTGGGGCACCGCAAGCCAGTCCTAGACACGCTGGGCGGCAGCAGGTGGGAGCGTGCCAAAATAAGTGCTAATCAGGCCGTTTTTGACTATGCGGCACAACTTCTCCAAGTCCATGCCGAGCGCGAGGTTTTGCCTGGGCACGCTTGCCCGCCAGACACGGATTGGCAGAGGGAGTTCGAAGACGGTTTTTTGTATAGGGAGACCACTGACCAACTGAAAGCCATAGTCGAAACTAAACGCGACATGGAAAATCCGAGACCCATGGATCGCCTGATCTGTGGTGATGTTGGTTTCGGCAAGACCGAAGTGGCCATTCGTGCCGCGTTTAAAGCCGTGATGTCTGGCAAGCAGGTGGCGTTCCTCTGCCCCACAACGGTGCTTGCCCAGCAGCACGCACGGACGCTTTCGGAGCGTATGGCGGGCTATCCGGTGCGCGTGGAAATGGTGAGCCGATTTCTTTCTGTCAGCAGACAAAAACTCGTGCTGCGCGATGTGGCAGCCGGGAAAGTGGATATCGTCGTGGGGACGCACCGTTTGCTTTCGCGCGACACACGCTTCCGCGACTTGGGCTTGCTGGTGGTGGACGAGGAGCAGCGTTTTGGCGTCAAACATAAAGAAATGATGAAAAATCGTTTCAAACAGATAGATATCCTGACGCTTTCGGCCACACCAATACCACGCACGCTCTACATGGCACTCATGGGTGCCCGAGACATGAGTGCGATCGAGACGCCGCCGCCAGGCCGCCTACCGGTGGAGACTGTGGTGGCACCTTTCGATGAACGGCTAATCCGAGACGCCATAGCCCGCGAGAAGTCTAGGGGCGGGCAAGTTTTTTATCTGCACAACAGGGTGGAGAGCATAGAGCGCGTGGCTGCACGCATACGGGCACTGGTGCCAAAAGTAAGGGTGCTAGTGGGACACGGGCAGATGGAAGCTGATGACCTTGAAAAAATCATGATGTCATTTGTAGCTGGGGAGGCGGATGTGCTGGTTTCTACCACCATCATAGAGAGCGGGCTAGATATACCAAATGCCAACACGATCATCATTGATAGGGCGGATCGTTTCGGGCTGGCCGACCTATACCAGCTTCGCGGGCGCGTGGGACGCAGTGTCCATAAGGCGCACGCCATTCTGCTTCTGCCGCGCCATTTGATGACCACGGGCGATGCGCTGAAGCGGACTAACGCCATAAAGCAGTACTCTAGCCTCGGTGCTGGTTTTAAAATCGCAATGCGCGACCTGGAGATACGGGGGGCGGGGAACTTGCTCGGGACACGCCAGAGCGGGCATATCGTGGCTATCGGCTTTGATTTATATTGCCAACTCCTGCGCCATGCCGTCGAACAGATGAAAAAAGGGAAGCCTCTTTTCAGGCGAGATGTCCCTGTGCAGATTGATTTCGTGGCTCTGAACGAGTCCGAGATGACCGCAGAAAAGGCACCTGCTTACCTGCCACCATCTTTTTTAAAGGAGCCAAGGCTGCGCATTGCCGCATACAGGGAGCTGGCCGAGGCTATGACTACGGAATCGCTCGATGCCTTGGCCGCCCAGTGGCGCGACAAGTATGGTCGGCTGCCGAAAGAAGTTCTGCACCTACTCCAGTTCACGAGGATAAAAATACTGTGTGGGATTCATGGGGTGCAATCGCTGGATGCGCTGGGCGATCAGTTGCGCATCAAAAAAGGGAATGATTTCATATTGATAGAGACCAAGTTTCCGCGTCTTCACGAGCGCAAACCTGGGCAACGCCTAGCTGAGGCGTTGCGTTGGGTGGAGCGCTTGCTGGGCGCAGACGGCAGTGTCGCAGTATAGTATTTGTGCGCCGCCAACCGTTTTTCCTAAAGTTTCTGCCCTTTCTGCCGAATTGGCGATGTAGAGATATTGTGTTTATGCTGCTTGTTTGAAAAACCTGCGCACGCTCCGAAAGGGGCGTCCAGGCTCAGATAGGGACAGACTGCTGCGCCAACCGTCTCTTTTTCCCGAGTGGGAAAGGGAGAGGGAACGCGGGAGGACTGCACCTGTGGAAGGCTTGGCTGCGCGAGCGGTAAGCGCGGGGTGTTTTCAGGCGGGTTTGGCTATGGGCGCGGTGTCTTCACAAACAACGAAAGGATATCGTCGTGTGACGAGAAAGTAAAAGGAGTTATTTATGTCAACCATAGGAACCAATGTTGGTTCGCTTAATGCATCGTTTTTCCTTACTGTGAATAACGAGGCACTTACGCGTTCCATCAAAAAATTATCTGCGGGATCACGCTTGGCGGACCCCACAGAGGACGCTGCGGGTGTGGCGGTGAGCGGAAGGCTTGATGCCAATGTTCTCCGTCTAGTCGCGGCGGTAGACGGAGCTCAGAACATGGTGTCGTTTGCACAAACAACCGACGGATTTTTGAGCACCATTCAACAGCAGCTCACTCGGATGAGTGAACTGGCACAACGGGCGACAAACGGAGCCTTCGGATCTGCTGACCGCGCTAATTATAACGTGGAATTCCAGACGCTGAAGACCCAGATAGATTCAATCTCATCCAACGCTTCGTTCAATGGAACTAGCCTTTTTACGGCCAGCTCCATCACGGTGGCGATCAATGCGTCTGGGGCGTCTGATACCTTTTCCACAAAGGCTATCTCGCTCAGTTTAAGCTCGACCTCGATCGGGACAACCTCGGATGCCACGAGCGCGATCACGGCGATCAGCTCGGCGTTGGCCACGGTGACGACTCGTCGGGCCGAGGTCAATAGCGACATCTCCAAATTCAACTTCCATATTACCAATATCCGCACAGAGCGGATAAATCTGGAATCAGCGAACTCGCGCATCAAAGACCTTGATGTTGCAGCGGAATCGTCGAATTTGGCGAAGAACAACATATTGCTGCAGGCTAGTACAGCTATGCTTGCACAGGCCAACGCCTCGCAGCAGGCCGTTTTGGCACTGTTGCAGTAGTTGTTTCGAGAACCCTGTTTGGTGTTCATTTCCAGTCCGCCAGAAACGGCGGACTGGATTTTTTTTGGCGCATCGCAAAAGATTGGTTATAGCCTCTGACATCCTGAAGTCTCTGGGAAGAAGGTGGGGGATAAGAAAAGGGGATGGATGGATAGTGTGGCGCGGGCATCCTTGCCTGCCTCTTCAGATTTCGGCGGCGAGACGCCGCCTTCCGTTATTTTATGATGAGCTTCGCGCCCGTCAGAATAGCTCATCTCTTTTCCTCCGAGGTCAGGATGCCTGAGATTAATTATTATTTCTCTTTCGGCAACATGCCTATCAGCTTCTTTCTTTCCAGGTGTGTGATTTAAAGTGGGTGAGGTAGATTTGATCAGTTCCAGATGGATATCTTTTGAAAATAGAATGGAGCGGCGGCATCTTGCCGCCGAAAGATGCAGGCAGGGATGCCCGCACCACATTTTCATCCCTTGCGGCGTTCGAGGAACGAGGTGACTCACCCACTTTAAATCACACCCCTTTTGTCCACAAGGGCATCAGGAATCCTGATGCTCGCTGACATCCCCGACATCGAACATCTGCTGGCAAACGGCGTTTTGCAGTGCGCTGGCGATTTCCAGAGCACCCTCTAGTGCCTTGCGCTCCCTAGGAAAACCGGAGAGGTTGATCTCGCTCACGCCACAGTGCGGGACGGGATCTGGGCAACCCAGTTTTTCCCAGCAAAACATGCGCATGTCGTTAAGAACCTGCACAAGTGACTCAACCTCATCACCAGAAAAAATTAGTTGAACACAATCCGTGGCACAGCGGTTGAACTGTACTTTGGAAAGCCATTGCGAACGCCCCTCGAAAGCCTCCCACTTAGCCTGTGCCAGCGTGGCGGCATAGTCATCATCGAGGGAGTTAGGCATGCTGCAATCAATGAAGCGTGGTTTGCTTTGCTGATGAACGCGGGTGAGCCAGACCAAAAAAAACTCAAAAACAGAATGTAACCTGATTTGAAAAACAGGGTTTTCTGGAGACCCGCTGCATTGTATTTCAACTGGATTCATTTGTGGATCAGCCGACAGACTCCATCGTGGCGGTCAAGCCATACTGGTGCAACAGGTGGACATAATGCTCGGCCACTTCGCGCGTCTCGCTTGCTACGGCACTTTTCCCGTTTTCGTGAACTTCCAGCATGTGCTTTTGTGCTTTTTCTAAATTCCACCCAAAAACTTTCTGGAAAACATGCGTCACATAGGTCATCAGGTTGACGGGGTCGTTCCACACTATGACTTGGAAACCTTTGCTCCAAGCTTCCCGCACCTTTTCCTCCACATCCAGAAAAGGAACCACCGATGTCTTGCCGTCAGGCATCATGTTTCTCCTAAATTTACTATGAACAAACGAATAGCACTTTCCATATCAAATAGCAAGTGCTTGAAACCGCCCGTTTCACGCGCCAAACGGCATCGGGTTGTCTGGCTGCGGCATAAGCACGCCCAGTTCGGAGCGGACTTTCGTGCGGCAGATGCGGTTGACGCACTCCTCGAAACTCTCCCTGCCGCTTATTATCTGAATCTCGACGCGAAGAAAAAAGATGGGCACAGGCATTTCTTCGGCTCTGTGGACAGGGAGACGCACTGCGTCTTTTTCGGTAGTGATTATGGCTTTGGCTCGCAAATGTTTCGCCCTAGCCAGCAGCGACTGAATCTCGCTTCTGGAATAGCGATGGTGATCCGCGAACTGGCGAGAGTGGACTATTTCACCTCCCAGCGTTTTTAAAAAGTTTTCGAAGCTGTCTGGAGCAGCGATGCCTGACAGTGCCACGATCCTCTTGCCATCCAAAAAATCCAGCGGATGGCGTTCGTCGCAAAAAGCGTGCTGGCAATAAAGGGGCACATGCCTGCACTCGATAATTTCAGCGTGGCGGTTGTATATGCGTATCTGCTGCACGAGGTCGTCATTGCCTGGAGCCTCGCACTTGGTTATGAAAATAATATCAGCCCTCTTGAGATGGTCTGGCGGCTCGCGCAGCGTGCCCCGTGGAAGGAGATAGTTGTTGCCGAACGGTGCCTGCCTGTCCACGAGCACCACATCCAGCCGCTGCTGGAGAGGCAAGTACTGGAACCCATCGTCCAAAAGAAGCGTGTCCACGCCCCAGCGCCTTATGGCGTAAAGCGCGCTTTTCACACGGTCTTTGTCCACCAGCACAGGTATCCCGCGCAAGTTCGTGCCAAGCATGAACGGCTCATCGCCCGCATGGCGCGAATCAAGCAAGAGCGACTGTCCATCGCTTACAATGCGCGGCGGATCGGAATGTTCGCCCCGACAAAGTTTGACCCAAAACTTCTTAAAAAAAGGCGGTGATTTGGATTTATATCCGCGACTCAAAATCGCCACCTTGCGCCCGCCCGCCTGCAATGCTCGTGCGAACTTTTCCACCACTGGAGTTTTTCCAGTGCCGCCGACGGTGAGGTTGCCGATGCTGATAACCAAGCAACCCACAGGCGTGCTGGACAATATCCGATCTTGGTAAAGTGCATGCCGCCACCTGATTATTTTTTTGTAAATCAGCGATAGCAGCAGCAGGATAAAACGGAAAACGGCAGCGCGTTTGCCGTAGCGCCTCTCCAATATGACATCCACCGCAAACTGTTCGAGTTTGTCAAGGAACTGGCGCATGGCAAATAATGTTCTACTCCTGCCAGTATATGAATCGGCCGCAATTTTCGCAGGCCACCATCTTGGCACCAGTTTTGGCGTCTATCACGGTCTGTGACGGTATTTCCATGTGGCAACCGCCGCATGATGAACCCTGCAGCACGGGCACTATGGCTCGCCCACCTTTGCTTTTCAAAAGACGCTGGTAACGATCCAAAACGGCAGCAGAAATACCGGCTAGGAAAGGTTCACGGGACGCCTGCAAAGAGGCTTTTTCCTTCTGCGCGTTTTCCGTCCTTTGCTTCACGGTCTCTATCTGGTGTAAAACAGTTTTTTCGAACTCTTGAAAAAGCACCGTTTCGTCTGCCACCGCACGCTGCGCGTTTTCGTAGCGTT
The DNA here is from genome assembly GCA_020049135.1 of bacterium. Classification (GTDB taxonomy): domain Bacteria; phylum Verrucomicrobiota; class Verrucomicrobiia; order JADLBR01; family JAIBCM01; genus JAIFLJ01. The sequence goes on from JAIFLJ010000133.1 coordinate 7,504, forward strand.
CCATCAAATCCAACTCTTTATCTTCGGTAGTGGATATTTCCGCCTCCAAATGCGCTATGGTGTGCTCCAGTGCTGCGAACTCCTCATTTTTTCTGGTCTGCATCTGTTGCGTCTTGGATTTTGCTATCTGCTGGCGTTTGCTCTGCGCGTCTAAATCCAAACTTTTCCTCTCAGCCTCCACATGCTGCGCTTCCATCTTGTGCGCCTGCAACGCCTGTTTTCTCGCCTCCAGTTTCTTTTGCAGGGCGTCCAACTCAAGTGGGCCTTGTTCGCAATTTTTTTGGGCAGATAGAATGCGTGTGTCGCGTTCTTGCAGCACGAGTAAATTTCTCAGTTCTTCAAGCATGTGTCAGGCGGTTGGTTCGGGTTGGCGACAGAGTAAAATTTTTTCAACATATTTAGCTAGGAGGTCAAACTCGATATTAACGAGGTCGCCGACTTTTCTGTCCTGCAACGCCGTGTTTTCCCGCGTGTGCGGGATTATCCAAAAACGCATCCCTTCAGGCAACACTTCCGCTAGGGTCAGGCTTATACCGTCCACAGCCACAGACCCTTTGCTGACGATCCACTGGCGAAACTCTTTCGGAACGGAAACTTCAAGCACCCAATCCTTGCCCTCTGGACGCCACGCTGAGATAGGCAGGCTCGCATCAATATGCCCGCTCACGAAATGGCCGCCTAGCCTCGCGTCCACAGCCAAGGATCTTTCGAGGTTGACGGAACTTCCGCTTTCTAGCTTCGCAAAATTGGTGCGCCGCCATGTCTCCGCCAAGAGATCAAATGTGAGCCGTCCGCCATCCGAGCGGATGACGGTGAGGCAACAGCCGTTGACCGCTATACTGTGCCCCGTCTGCGCCGTGCCCGCGCACTTAGGAGCTTCAACCGTAAACCGGATGCCAGAAGAAATTTCTTCCAGCAGGCATACCTTCCCCACTTCTTCAACCAGTCCTGTGAACATAGGCGTGCAAGAATATGTCGTTTTTCATTTTTTGACAGGTCAAATTTTGGAGCCTGCATGAAGGGGACAAAAAATCGCCCAGTGCCACGGCCTGCGATGGCCCGCCTAGCACTCTCGGAGCTACAAAAAAAGCTATCTCGTCCACGACCCGTTCCTTGAACGCAGCCGCCAAAATTTGCCCACCGCCTTCAATCAGCACGGAGGTCACGCTTTTTTTTCCGAGCATGGCCAATGTCTGGCGCAAGGAGCGACCCTTGGCAACTATAGTCCTCTCTTGAAACTCATCGGTGAAAATTGCAGCATCCTCTGGAAGACTGCCAGATTTCGTAAGCACAACGCGCCAAGGCTGTAGCTTGCTGCGTGAGCGAGCACCGAGCCTGACGGTGAGAGAGGGATTGTCGCGGCGCACGGTTTCCGCCCCCACTATGATGGCGTCCGCAGCGAGACGCAGACCGTGCGCTTTTCTCAGGGAATCCTCCCCCGTGAGCCAGCGCGACTCAGACGGGTGCGCAGCGATTTTGCCATCTAGGCTCATCGCTATTTTGGCGACGACCCACGGACGCCCCGTCGTGATCCAGCGCTCAAACGGGAAATTGATAGCGCGAGCTTCCTTCTCCAAAACGCCGTGTGCAACCGAGACGCCACGGCGCGAGAGCCATTTGAAAGCACGCCCTGCATGGGCGGGGTTAGTGTCTGTGGCAGCAACGACAACTCTTTTTATTCCGTGCCTCACAATGGCCTCCGAACAGGGCGGCGTGCGCCCGTGCGTTGTGCAAGGCTCAAGCGTTACATAAAGTGTAGCACCACGCGGCGAATGTCCTAGACGGAGAGCTTTTTCAATGGCCTCAATCTCCGCGTGAGGGCCTCCAGCTTTGCGATGCCAGCCGGAAGCCAACATGCGCCCATCACGAACCAGCAGGGCACCAACGCACGGGTTCGGGCTGGTGAATCCTACACCCTTGCGTGCCAGAGACAGCGCATGGCGCATCCAATCTTCGTCCGTAAGCCCTATGGCCGAAGGCATCAGCGAGAAGACCGTTTGATGAGCTGCATGAGGTAGGCAGCGTACTCAGTTTTGCCAAGCGCACTGGCAAGCTTTTCTAGTTGGCCGGCATCAATCCATTTCTGTGCGAATGCTATTTCCTCAATACATGCTATTTTCATCCCTTGCCGCTCCTGTATGGCTTGGACAAACTGGCCAGCCTGCAAAAGGCTTTCAGGATTCCCCGTATCTAGCCACGCGAGCCCGCGCCCGAGCAGGCTGACATGGAGGCTGTTTTCGTTGAGATAGCATTTAGCGAGATCCAAAATCTCGAGTTCGCCGCGAGTAGAAGGCTTTTGCTTTTTTGCAAATTCTGAAGCACGCCCATCGAAAAAATAGAGGCCAGGAATGGCATATTGAGATTTTGGCTCCCTAGGTTTTTCTTCCAAAGAAAGGACTTTGCCGTCACTCCCCCACTCTACCACACCGTATATCGTGGGGTCAGATACGGGGTATCCGAAAATCGTCCCGCCCGCATCGCTGACAGAAGCCGAGCGGAGCGTGTTGGCGAAATCGTGCCCGTAGAAAAGGTTGTCACCCAAAATGAGGCAGCTCGGGGCACCATCGAGAAACTCTTCGGCGATTATGAAAGCCTGCGCCAAACCCTCTGGTTTTGGCTGGGCGGCATAAGATATTTTAAGACCTATGGAGGCACCATCGCCAAATAGTTTTTCGAAATGCGGCAGATCGTGCGGAGTGGAGATGATGAGAATCTCTTGTATCTGCGAAAGCATGAGAACCGAGAGCGGGTAATAGATCATCGGCTTGTCGTAAACGGGAAGAAGCTGCTTGCTGACAGAGCGGGTGAGTGGGTAAAGCCGCGTGCCTGAGCCACCTGCCAAAATGATTCCTTTTCTTTTCATACGAGTGTTTGTTTCTAAGTTAAATGTTGCCCAGCCTTTGCCTCTGGTATTTTTGTGATGTGATATTTTCGCACCACTCGCGGTTGGCCAAATACCAGCCCACGGTCTTATCAAATCCGCTCTGGAAATTTTCGGCGGGTTTCCATCCGAGTTCCTGCTGTATTTTCGTGCAGTTGATCGCGTAGCGCCTGTCATGACCAGGCCGGTCAGTGACGAATTTTTTTTGCGTGCGGTAGGATGCACCATCGGCACGCGGCTTTTTGCTGTCAAGAATATCGCAAATCGTGTGTATGACCTCTATGTTCGGCATCTCGCAAAGGCCGCCGATGTTATAAGTCTCACCAAGACGCCCGCGTGTCATGGCCAAGAAAATGGCTTCGCAATGATCTTGCACAAAAAGCCAGTCGCGGACATTCATCCCGTCGCCGTAAATAGGGAGCGGTTTGCCATCCAACGCGTTGAGTATCATCAGCGGTATTAGCTTTTCTGGAAACTGGCGTGGCCCGTAGTTGTTGGAGCAGTTCGTGGTTATGACTGGCATTTTATATGTGTGGTAATAGGCTCTGACAAGATGGTCAGAACCCGCCTTCGATGCCGCGTAAGGGCTATTCGGGGCAAAAGGTGTCTCTTCCGAAAAAGCTGGGTCTTCTGAGCCAAGGCTGCCGTAAACTTCATCGGTGGAGACATGCAAAAAGCGGAAGGCGTCCCGTCCTGCATCTGGCAAATCCCTCCAATATTTTCTGGCCGCGTCCAAGAGCCTGAGCGTGCCCACCACATTCGTGTGGACAAAAGGCTCAGGCGAATCAATGGAGCGATCCACATGCGATTCGGCAGCGAAATGCGCTATCGCCGTGATGCTGTGTTCGACCAGAAGTTTTGAGACGAGTTCGGAATCGCAGATGTCGCCCTGAACAAAAATATGGCTAGGGTTATCCTGCAAAGAGAGAAGGTTTTCGGGGTTGCCCGCGTATGTGAGCTTGTCGAGGTTCACCAGCCGCTCGACATGCGGCAAAACATGGTGGACAAAATTAGAACCGATAAAACCCGCCCCGCCCGTAACCAGTAATCTCATGCAGCAAACCATAAGGGGGCAACGCGTGTCGGGCAAAACTTTTTTTCGTCACAGCTTTGACACCAACTCAAATTTCGAAAGGAAGACGCAGTGCAGAAGAGATTTAACCACATAGAGCACACAGAACACATAGGAATGTTTTTATAAACTCTTAAACTTAAACCAAGCACTGTTCTCACGCTTTGCGGCTTGCTTTTCTCTTACACCTTTTATCTTTTCTCTTCCCCTTGTCCCTTATCAATATGCCAGTTGGACGCCGACATGGGCGCGGCTGCCGTGCGGATTTCTCACGCCAGAATCGGTCAGTTGGAAACCATAATCGAAACGCAGAGCAAAATTCTGTCCTACGGCATAACGCAATCCAGGCCCCACGCTGAGTAAGTCAGTATGCGAAGCTTCTCCAGGGAGTTTATCATCGCTCCAGCCATCGCCATAATCTTGAAACACCAAGAACTGTAGCTGATCCTGAAATTTTATTTTTTCCCAGCCCATGAGTTTCACGAAACTAATCGGTGCCGTCCTCAGTTCGTTACTGAACAACACACCGTTGTCCCCGCTAACCTCCCGTTCTTCGTAGCCGCGCACGCTGCTCGCCCCGCCCAATCCAAGCTGCTCGCTGCCCAGAAGATTAGTGCCAGCCAACTGGAGCGTGCCGCTAAAAGTCCAAGAAAAATTCCAAGGCAGCCGCGTCCTACGCTCTATGTTGAACTTGCCATAGACATAATCTGCGTTGGACGACCACCGTTGCTTTTGGAAATCTTGGTCTGTGTTCTTGCCAAGCATACTGCCTGGGCTGACAAACCCGTTGGCACCCACTGATGTATAACCCAAACTGTCTGGCAAACTGGCGGTATAACCCAGCGCAAACTGGTTTATGGCTGTCCTGTTGTCAAACACGCTCACGCCACCGTATTCTAAGTTGTTGTTGCTCTCCTTGAAATCGAATCCGCCAGTCAACTCGTGCTTAAACTGTTTGAGTGAAGGGAGCGGCACAGCGTAACGCAGCCCGACCTGCCAGCTCTCTCCACTGAGGTCAAAAAGGGGAGTTTCCAGATTGGCATTCGTGATGGCGTGCCCGCCCTGCAAGATGACCCTGTGATGCCACGGCAACGGCGCAAGGTAGCTCAAGCTGTGCGCCCTATAAAGATCAACATCTCCGCACACCGACGAAAGCTGGTAACTCAACTGATGATCCAAATCGCACACATTACCCCATGTGCCGCCAGCAGTCCATCGGTGGTTGCCCGTCATATCCGACCCGCTATCCTCATACCCCGCATAAAAACGGGCGGGGAGTCGGTCTTTGGTCTGAAGCTCAATATCAGTAGTGCCTTTTTCTTTGCCAGGAACGAAAACGCCCTTTACTTCACGGAACGGGTTCGTGTTGAGCCATGCGACATCGTCTTGTAGGCTGGACTCGCGGATTTCGCCGCCCGGCAATGCGCGAACTTGGCCAGTAAGTGTCTTGCTTTTAAACCATTTGTTGCCAGTAGCCCTCACCTGCCCCAAACGCCCCTCAATAACCAAAATCTGCACAACCCCGTTGGTAACATCCTGCTCCGGCAAGCGGACATCCACCACTGGGCGATCATTCTCGCGGTAGTAGGCCACCACATCATTCATCATCGCCTTCAGATTTTCCATGCTCGTCGGCTTATCAAGATATTTCATGAAACGCTTCGCGAAACCCCTGTTGTCCAGAAGAGGCAAATCTATGACATCAATGCCGTTCACATCTTTGGCACCATCCTTCTTGATTTGCCGTTCGTCAGAAACCAAGACTACGCCCCTCAATTTATTCACCACCAAAGCACCGCCAACTTGCTTGTCCAACTCCTTGTCTATGACTGGTTCAATACCTTGCCTGCGCGAATTGACTAGCCCCTGTTCTTCATTCAAAATTCGTTCCCGATCAACATAGCTCTGCTTTTGTCGCTGCGCCTCTATCTCCTCAATTCTCCGCGCTCTTTCTTCGGCATAATTATCTTTTTGAGGCTGTCTTGCCGGCGGCTCACGGAATGCTGGCGAGACTGTCACGGTGGAAGGGCGGGCAGATTCCACATCGCTTTTTCTCTCGTATGAACGATCCATGTTCATGCGCTGGTTTTCATCGTAAAGCAACTGCTGCTGATAAATCTGGCGGAACAAGTCCACCGTTGGTGCAGGTGCTCCTTGCCTAGAATCGGCATTACTCGATTGTCGCGCAGCTTCGCTGGAAGATTTTGATGCTTGGTTTTTCTGGCGGCTTGAAGACTGGGCATAACTCGTCTGCAAAAATACAAACGAAAAAACAGCCAGCATTAAAGCAATGGAGAATTTTTTCGCCCTGCTCTGCCTTTTCAACCACGCATGCCCATTTCTCTTTTTCATAAAAACAATATTAAACCGCTTAGCCAAGCAACTTTCCTGCCAAGTTTCACTTTTCAGCACATTTATCTCACAGAGTTTAAGTTTAAGTTTAAGTTTAAGAGTTTAAGGGTTGAAGAGTTGAAGAGTTGAAGAAGACGCATGGCGCAAAAAGCTTCTCCCCTGATTTTTCTTAATCTCTCCTAATCTGTGTCCATCCGTGTTCATCTGTGGCTAAAAATCTTTTCCTCTTCCTTTTCTCTTACCCCTTTT
>JAIFLJ010000020.1 GCA_020049135.1 bacterium
CGTGATCTTCAAGCTCCGTTCAAACAACGGTTCGGCTTTCATATAGTCACCTGTGTCTTTATACAACACCGCCAGATTGTTCAGAGAAAGTGCCATGTCAGGATGATCGGGGCCGAGAACTTTCTCATAGATCATCAAGCTCCGCTCATACAACGGTTCGGCAATCTTGTAGTAGCCCATGCTCTTATAGAGCAATGCCAGATTGTTCAAGATACGCGCCATAAAGGGATGCTCGGAGCCAAGTGCTTTTTCCGTGATCTTTAAACTCCGCTCATAGAGCGGCTCGGCTTTTTTGTAATCGCCCACGGTCTGATACAATAATGCCAGATTGTTCAGGAGAAGTGCCATGTCAGGATGCTCCGGCCCAAGAACTTTTTCCATGATCTTCAAGCTCCGTTCATAAAGTGGTTCCGCCTTCCTGTAGTCGCCCATGCCCTGATACAATAATGCCAGATTATTCAGGGCAGTTGCTGTGTGTTGATGCTCTGAGCCGAGAACTTTTTCATAAATCTTTAAACTCCGTTCATAGAGTGGTTCCGCCTTCCCGTAGTCGTGCATATTCCTATATAGTTCTGCCAGACCGTTCAAGGAGTTCGCGGTGTCGGGATGCACGGGGCCGAGAGCTTTTTCCGTGATCTTCAAGCTCCGTTCATAGAGCGGTTCCGCCCTCCCGTAGTCACCCATTTTGCTATACAACCCTGCCAGACCGTTCAAGGAGTTCGCGGTGTCGGGATGCTCGGGACCGAGAGCTTTTTTCGTGATCTTCAAGCTCCGTTCAAACAACGGTTCCGCTCTCTTGTGGTCGCCCATGCCCTGATACAATAATGCCAGATTGTTCAGGGCGGCGGCGATGTCTAGATTCTCGGGAGCATGAACTCTTTCATATGTTCTTAAGCACCGCTCGTATAACGGTGCGGCTTTTTTGCAATCCCCCAAGTTGTAATACAACTTGGCCAGATCTTTCAGGGAAGGGATTACAAACAAGCTGTCTTCCCCCCATTTTTCAATAGTTTCAGCCAGATGTTTTTCTGCCAACGGGACGGCTTCAGCAAATTTTCCTGACTTACTGAGAACTTGAATTTGCTCTCTAATGGGAGATTTTTCCTCTCGTTGAAATATATCCCAGACACGCCAGAGACACCCGCCCAACCCCAAGAGGCACAATCCTCCTCCAATAAGGAGCGTTTTTTTCAGGATGGAAAAGAATGTTTTCATTTTATTTTGTTTTTTCCAAGAGGAGCGGTGCAATGCGGGAAAGGAAGGGGTCTTTGTTGACGGTGTCTTTGGGGACTGCTTCGAGGGCGAGGAGGGCGTCGCCTAATCTCCCTTCGTTGTGTGCCCGATAGATTTCGACGGATGGTGGAATGGCTCCCGAGCGCGGGACGACTTCAAAATCCACCTCGGTGGCGGTGGTGGGTTTGCCCGTTTCGCTAATGATGAGTTTATAGCCAGCACGCCCTTCTTTCAGGGAATGTTTATCGGAGCCGTCCAAGGAGTCGAACGGAAGCAAGTTGTGTATTTTGTCGGCAACGACTCGAGCCGTCAGCCGCAGTCCAGCCTTGTTGATGGCCTCTACCAGCTCGATGTCGTAGGAGACGCCAGGTTTGGCTTCCCAGAGGATGGCGGTGCGGGTGGCACAGGTTTTTACGAGGGGAGCCAAGACTTTGATCGCACCGCTGACTGCGGAACGGCTGGGGTTAAAGGTGGCGGTGAGCAGGGCGAGATGGGGAGAGGCGGAGCCAAAAAGGAATTTCTTGGTGGCGATCTCTTCGGGTGTAGAAGAACCACGGATACCCGATTCCGACGCTTTTTTTGTGAGGGAAGGTGAGAGGGGTGTGCCCATAAAGGTTTCGGGACGAAACTCCGCGGGCCCTTTTTTCTCGAATGAGCCTTCGGCGGTGATGATGTAGGCAGTGGTTTTGGGGTGGAGTTTAACCTTTTCACCCGCGCCGAGGGCGACGGTGTTGCTTTCTGGCAAAACGGTTTCTGAACGGCCGCCCGAGAGAAACCGTTCAGCCTTGCCGCTGGCGACGACGAGGTAAGCCAGTTCGGTTTCGGCACAGAATCCGTGGCTGGCGCAGAGGAGAAGGGCAGAGAGGAGAAGGGCGGTAGATTTCATTTTTTGTTCCTTTCTTTCAGGAGGGTTTCACTGGCTATTTTTTTAATCTGGCTTTGCCAGAGTTCGGGGTTGGGGTCGAGGGGTTCGGTCTTTTCTCCGCTTGCCGTGAAGATGCGGAGACATTTGTGATTTTCGTCCACAACAATTTTCACGGGAGCTTGGGCATGGCGGGCGAGCCATTTTTTCAGTTCGGCTTCACTGGCGATAGGGTCGCCGTTGACGGTGGGTGCAGACTCGTTTTTTTCGGCGAGAATACCTAACGAAAAACAGTTCACCGTAGGCATAGCAGGCGGAGTGCCGCCACGGGTCGTGATGTTGAGGGCGTAGCAGGCGACGGGGACTTCCTTCAGCGCACGGGCGAGGGTGGCATCGTCAAGGGGAGGAGACTGTGCGATCCCGACGGGGGCTGGACCGCCTGAAAACGAGAAGAAGCCCGCCATGAGAGCGACGCCTACAGCGAGAGCCGCCGCCAAACTGCCGCCGAGGAGCCAGCGGACTTCGAGGCGTTCCCAAAAACTTTTTTTTTGACGGGATGGAAACTCTTTCCTGACGGCGGAGATCAACTGACCCATGCGGTAGGCGGGGAGTTCGGGGGTGGTGGCGGAGATGTCTTTGGCGAGAGGGAAAGTGCCGGCAAAAAGTTTTTGGAACTTGAGCATTTCGTCAGACTCTTTTCGCCGTTCTGGGTGGTCGCGCAAAAAGGATTCGATCTGGGCAGACTCCTCGGGAGTGGCCTGCCCCGCGAGCCGTTTCGCCAGTAGTTCTTCAAAGGCTTGATCGTTCATCATAGCAGTTATCGCAAATGTTCGGTTAATTCTTTCAACAAGGCGGTGTTTTGTTTCAGAGAGGCTCGGATTTTGGCGAGGCCTCGAGAGAAACGGACGCAAACGGTGCCCAAGGGAGTGCGGTGTTTGTCGGCGATTTCTTGGTAGGTCATGCCAAGCCAGAAGTGATCCTTGATCATGGAGGTCGTCTGGTCGTCCAAGCCAGAGAGGGAGGTCTGGAGGAGCGTGAGAAGTTCTTTCATTTCTGCTGGGGAAAGCGACCCGACGGCTTGGGCTACTTCAAGCCCGTCCTCGATCATCTCCTCCAGGCTGGCGGTCTCGTTGGTTCCGCGTTTGGCGGCCCCTTTTTTTCGGGCGAGGGAGATGCCGCGGTTGCAGGCGATCTGGGCAACGAGGGGTTTGAGTTCAGAAAGGTCTTTGGCGGCACGGATGGCGGCGGGCAATTCTTCGAGAGCTTCGCAGGCGGCATCTTCGGCATCCTCATCGGTCAACCATGAGGCGAGACGGCGGGCGGCATGAAACGCCACAGGCCAAAGCTCTCGGAAAGCCTCGCGCCAAGCGGTTTCATCGCCTTTTTGCAAATCTGCGAGAGAAAAGTCTTCCATAGCCACCCGACCCAGCGAGCGGGGAGACTATGGCACAAATACGGAAGACAAGTCAAACGGAACAGGAATGATCTACTGGCAAAAAATAGAGAGAAAAACATCATGGCTCATGTAATTTTCCAGTGGTTTGCAAGGTCTCTACGATTTTTTTCAAACAGAAAATATCGAACGGCTTGGTCATAGCGCAATCGCCAAAACCAAGAACCTCTTGGCAAAAGTCGGAGAAGGTATCTGCGTTTCCAGAGATGATAATGACTGGGATGGAACGGTATTTTTTACAGGATTTGAGGTAGCGGTAGAAGGTGATCCCATCATCCATCGCCCCAAAACGCAGCGTGTAGAGCCAGTTATCGAAGAAGCATCGGAGCTTTGAAAAAAAACTGCCAGAAATCGTCTGTGAGTCACCGCGCACGATATCCGAAATAATCAAATCAACTTGGCTGGTTTTCAAAATGCGGAGAGCTTCGCGGGTGCAAGAAGCTTCCAGGCACTGGCATCCGCACCTTGCCGAGAGAAACAACGAGCAGAGGGTTCTCTGCGACTGGGCATCGTCAACGATCAAAACTTTTGTGGTCACATTTTTCATTTACTTTAAGAATCGCATTTGCCGTGGAAGTTATTTCATGTGGAGGATGCAGGATAGCAGCTTTTGCGAAATCCATAATCCCTTTCGCCTGTCGCTCAACTTTCTCCCAGACGGGACGCCCCTATTCCCGTCATCGAAATAGGCGTCGTGCGGTGCCCAGCCCCCACGAAACCCTGCATCACCCTCATGCAAATCTCATGCAATTTCAGTGTAAAAAACGAGAGATCTTGCATCACCCGAAAAATCATGTATCGTATAAGACACTATGAAAGCGCATAGTTACGAATGGCTGGCGCATCTTGACTTGCCTATAACACAAAAATTTTCGTATGAGTCCCCATGTTCTTCGAACACCACAAATGATGAAAATGAGGAGGACGAACACACAGGATCACCCCGACAGCTAGATCCCGCCGATTCCTTCTGATTTTCTTGCTTGTCACTTGCCCCTTGTCACTTGCCCCTATTTTCAAAGGAGTGACGATCAAAACAGCTTGGCATCGAGGCGCAAGGAGGGAGGATATCCCATAATCCTCGCGTAAAAAAATTACGCGAGGATTATGGCGCACGCAATCGGTTTGACCACTGGCGAGTTTTTGTTATTTTTGTCGGCATGACATTCCGTCCGTGGTTGGTGCTCTGTATGGCAATGCTTGCCGGATGCTCGGAAGGCGAGAGGCGAGATTTATCTCTCGCCCCAGAATCATCCCGTGCGGGGCATCATAACTCCACGCCGATTTTTGTCCGTCCGTTCACTTTCCAAAACACGGAAATTTACACTGACTCGACCGAGCAAGAACGCCAACCTTTCAAACAGGAAATAGCCAGCACGACTCAAGATCGGCTCATTGAGCTGCTGGCGACCGCTGGAAAACCCGTCAAAGCACCTCTCTCCACACCTGAGCGCGGCTGGCTCATAGAAGGCAATTTCATAGAGGTGCTGGACAAGTCGTACATGCGCTACATGCTCGGGTTCGAGCGAACTGGAGCCGGGGTTTCAGCACGAATCAGGATGTTCAATTTATCGGTGAGCCCGTCCGTCCCGTTCATCACACTCATTGTCCCAACAGAAGATGCTAGAATTTCGCCAGACAAGGCTAGGCGCGTGGTTTCAATACACGACTTGGCCAAAGCCGTGCGCGAAAGGATTTCGGAAGAGATTTCACAAAACCAATCGCAAACTAGAAATTAAAATATGTCACATGAACTCACAGTCCTAGAAGCAATAGAAAAGCGTCGCTCAATAAAGCATTTCAAAAACGATCCCATCCCTGACACAGTTCTCCATGCACTGGTAGATGCGGCCACTGAAGCACCGAGTAGCTGGAACCTGCAACCATGGCGCATCGTGCTAGTCACATCCCCAAAAGTGAAACGCGACCTTGCCAATGCCACATGGAACCAGCCACAGATAACAGAAGCTCCTGCTATTTTTATTTTTGCCGTTTCTATCCACGGCTGGAAAGAAACTAGGCAACAAGTGCTAGAGACCGCCAAAGGTTTGGGGGCGTGGGGAGAAGGTGCTGTAAACATGTTTGAAACCAAAATGCCAGGCTTCCATGAAAACCTGAAAGACCGCGCTCGCGAATTCGCTGTAAAAGACGCCGTCATAGCGGCCACGCATGTGGCACTGGCGGCGGAAAGCCTCGGGCTCGGCACATGTTTTATGAACGGATGGGTAGAAGATGCCGTTAAAAAAACTATCGGAGCAGCAAACCAGCCAGACACAGCCATCGCGCTCATCCTGCCTGTGGGCTACCCTGCTGAAACGGCAAAACATCCTGGTCGCCTGCCGAAAAAACAGACCGTCTTCGCTGACAACCTTTTCACGCCTTACCAGTTCAAACCAGCACACCTCCGCAGCCCACGCGAAATGGGCATGGGGCTCATGCACCTGCCGCGACTCATTGACAAAGTGCGACTGCACAGCCAAGGACATCTCCCTGGCTACCATTACTTGACTGCCGGTTTTGACAAATATCTTCTGGAAAAACTAGGCGTGAGCGCGCTGGCGTTTCGTGAAGCTGTAAAAGCGGCACCGGACGATACTGCTGTTTATAAGTGGCTGGAAGAAAATGCGAAAAATTTGTCCACAGCAGAGAAAAAGGCTTTCAACGACCACATTCTTTCCATCGGGTCATCGGATCCAAAAAGGGCAGCACGGTTCCGCTGCCTGCTTGATACAGCCGATCCTTCGCGCACAGAGATAAACTCTTTCGTTGACCTCATAGACCTGCTGGAAGGCAGGATTTAATAAAAGCCTGCCCGACATGCTCAACTACATTTGGCTGGGAATGATAGTGGTCGCTGTAGTGACTGCTGGTGCCCGTGACGCATTCGTGGACGGTAGCCCGCACATCGCGGCAGTCACAAAAGCTGCGGTGGATTCCGCTGAAACAGCGGTCAAACTATCTATTGGTTTGATCGGTGTGATGTCGCTCTGGCTGGGCATGATGCGACTAGCCGAAAAAGGTGGATTGGTGGGCTTGATCGCACACGCCATGCGCCCCGTAATGAGCCGCCTTTTTCCCGATGTACCTAAGGATCACCCTGCCATGGGCTGCATGTTGATGAACATGGCCGCTAATGTCCTCGGCCTCGCCAACGCGGCCACTCCGCTCGGCATCAAGGCGATGGAAGAACTTGAAAAGCTGAACCGCACACCAGGCACAGCGACGAATGCCATGTGCGTTTTCCTAGCGGTCAACACATCAAGCATCCAGCTCATCCCGGCTACCGCCGTAGCAATACTCTCGGCATCTGGCTCTAAAAACCCAACAGCGATCATCGGAGCAGCTTTAGTTGCCACAACCGTTTCGACTTTCGTTGGAATCGTGGCAGTCAAGCTCCTAGAAAAACTCCCATGCTACCGACTTCCAGACCCGCAGCAGCCTGAAAATCTTGGCAGCACTTCGTCCGCGACTAACGGAGAAACGCTATGAACGGGGCCAGAGAAGTTATTGAACTGCTTTCCGTATGGGCCATCCCGGCTCTGCTCGTCATGATACCGCTATGGGCGTCATGGAAACGGATTCCGGTTTACGAAGAGTTTGTGGAAGGCGCAAAAGAAGGGTTCCAAACTGGCGTGCGCATCATACCGTTCCTTGTAGCAATGCTGGTGGCTATCGGCATGTTTAGGGCATCTGGAGCCATTGATTGGATCACGCAAGCCTGCTCGCCTTTATTGGCTTGGCTTGGATTCCCTCACGAGCTGTTGCCGCTTTCCCTCATGCGCCCGCTCTCAGGCGGCGGTTCGATGGCAATTTTTTCGGACTTAGTAAAAACGCATGGTGCAGATTCGTTTTTGGCTAGGGCGGCTGGCACGATCATGGGGAGCACAGAAACCACTTTTTATGTGGTCGCCGTCTATTTCGGGGCAGTAGGCGTCAAACGGACGCGCCACGCCATACCGGCTGGGCTCCTCGCCGACGCCGCCGGCATTATGGCCGCCATCTGGATTTGCCGCTGGCTTTTCGTTTCGTGTTAGACCCAGCCTCACTTCCCGTTAGTAACGCCGAAACTGATGGTGTTCAAAGTTGAACCCCGCCTCAAAAAAACTGTGTGTATTTTTGGAAATGCGCATCAGTGTTTTGGAGTAAATACTTGCCGAACTTATTCGACTGAGTGTAGTGTATGCAAACATCGAAACGAACATTAAAAGCATGGACAACTTTGGTTTTTTCAATGGGTCAGATGGGTGTTTGTCATCGCGGATCGAGCCGCCGCCCATATGGTGCAACATCCATTACGGCGACCACACTGAAAACTCAGGGCATCCAGTAGTATAACACGAGAACAAAAAGGGGATTATGCAATCATTGCGGATAGGTATAGCGGGGATGCGTGGAAAAGTCGCATCGGAACTTACTCCGCAGCGGGCGATGAATTTCGCATCGGCATTGGGGACATATCTTGATGGTGGGAAAGTTGTTGTTGGCCGTGACACGCGCATCTCTTCGGGCATGCTTCACCAAGCAGCAATTTCGGCACTGATGGGCTGCGGTTGCACAGTGGTGGATGCTGGCCTTATCTCTGCCCCAGAAATGCATTTTTGCACACCACATCTCGAAGCAGATGCCGGGTTGCTTATCGGGGCGGGACACCACCCCAACGGATGGAACGCACTGATGCCGTTCACATCTACTGGAGCTGCATTCACTAGGGTTCAACTTCAAGAGCTGTTAGATATTTATCACAGCCGCAGGTATTCCTTGGTGCCGTGGCAGAAAATCGGTGTTTGCTCTAACGCACCGTCCCATATCAGGGAAATTTATCTGGATAAAGTTTGCTCCAAGGTGGATGTGGATGCGATCGCTGGCAGGAATCTAAAAGTGGTGGCCGATTTTTGCAACGGGACAGGCTCTTTCGTTGCCGAACGCCTTGCTGCACGCCTCGGCGTCAATCTGATCTCTATAAACAACGAGGCTTCTGGCATATTGCCACATGACCCTGAACCCAGGCCACGCAGTGCCGTGCAGGTGCAGTCCTTGTTGAAGCCGCTGGGAGCTGACATCGGTTTCGTTTTTAATTCGGACATGAGCCGAGCATCAATAGTGACGAGTTCGGGTGAGACTTTATCTGAGGAATATACGGTTGCCCTTGTGGCTGACCAGTGCCTTAACGCTAGGCCTAACATGAAAGTGATCACAAATGGCTGCACGACAAGGACGCTTGATGAAGTGGTCGCCAGACACCGGGGAGAGCTTTTCAAAACAAAAGTTGGTGAAGCTTTCATAGTAGATAAAATGATTGAAGTAGGTGCCGATCTTGCTGGTGACGGCAGCGGCAGCGCCGCGTTTGGCGATCATGTTCTTGGTTATGATAATTGCATGGTGATGGCTGTTCTTTTGAATGCCATGGCCAAGCATAGGATAACTTCAGCCGAGATGGCTTCTGCGATACCTCGCTACCACATCGTCAAACGAGCCATTTCCACTTCTTCGTCCCATGCTTACACTCTGTTGAGGCAAATGGAAAAGTTCTTTCCCGATGCGGAGATGTCGGAATCAGACGGCCTCCGCTTCGACTGGCCTGACGGATGGGTTCATTTCAGGGCATCCAATACAGAGCCTATTATTCGAATGATAGTAGAGTTTAGGTCGCGAGAAAAAGCCGAGGAGACCGCATTCCATATCCGTGGCATGATTGAAAGGTTGGTGTTGAAATGAGCAGAGTTAATTTAAAAGTGAGCGTCAGCGGTGTGCGCGGTGTCGTAGGAGACTCGCTCACTCCGAATCTGATCGCCGATTTTGCTTCGGCTTTCGGCGAATATGTGGGCGGTGGACGAGTGATCGTGGGGCGCGACACCCGTCCCTCGGGGCCGATGTTTGAAAAAGCCGTGGTCGCAGGTCTATTGGCCGTTGGATGTCAGCCCATCCTCATCGGCGTAGCACCCACGCCAACGGTGCAAGTCATGGTGGGCGAACTCCACGCCAACGGCGGCATCGCAATAACAGCCAGCCACAATCCCGAAGAGTGGAATGCACTGAAATTTATCAGCTCCGCAGGCATCTTCCTCAACTATGCGGAAGCAGCCGAACTCCTCGACCTCTACAACCAGCCCGATCGCGGTTTCGTGCAAGAAGAAGAATACAGGAGTGTGCGGACGGTTGAGAATGCCTTTGAAATTCAAAAGAAGAGAATTTTCAAACTTCTCGATCTCCCCACCATTGCCGCCGCCAAAATAAAGGTGGCTGTGGATTGCTGTAACGGCGCGGGTGCTTTGCACAGCCGCCGTTTTCTCGAAGACCTCGGCTGTGAAGTTGTCTCGCTTTTTGAAGAAACCGACGGGTTCCGTCGCAAGCCAGAGCCCATTCCTGAAAATCTCACTGCCTTGCGTGAAGCTGTAGTGCGCGAAAAATGCGATATTGGTTTCGCCCAAGACCCAGACGGCGACCGTATCGTCGTTGTGAATGTGCATGGGGAGCCGATAGGCGAGCAGTTTTCTGTCGTGCTCGCCGCCGAGCACATCCTTTCGAAAACACCAGGGCCAGCCGTAGTCAATGTGCAAACCACAAAAGCATTTTCTGATGTGGCCGCCAAATACGGGTGTCAGGTGCATTTCACGCCCGTCGGTGAAATCAATGTTACCACGAAAATGCTTGAGGTCGAAGCCGTGATTGGCGGAGAGGGCGGCAGTGGCGGGGTGATTTGGCCTTCGTTCCACCCGTGTCGGGACACCCGTGTCG
Source organism: bacterium (assembly GCA_020049135.1). GTDB lineage: Bacteria > Verrucomicrobiota > Verrucomicrobiia > JADLBR01 > JAIBCM01 > JAIFLJ01. Next base: position 10,284 of record JAIFLJ010000020.1, read on the forward strand.
GGACAGCTATACAGGCATGGCTCTGATTTTAGAGATGATGGCGACACGCAAACATTCGCTGGATCAGATTCTCGCAGGCATCCCCAAATACTACAGTGCGGGATGCAAAGTGCCATGCTCATCATCTCAAGCGGTGGATGTTCTCCGCCGTCTATCGCACCAATACGCAGACTTGAAGCCCACGACAACAGATGGTCTGAGGCTCGACTGGGATGATGCTTGGGCACTAATCCGAGCGTCCAACACAGAACCCTTTATGCGCATCTTCGCCGAAGCACGCTCGCAAGAAAAAGCAGAAGAATTGGTCGCACGCTTCAAAGCCGAAATAGGTGCTTGATACTTTTGTTGAATGCGGTGATAGAATGTGGAGATAATGACCCTCGACCGTCTTCTCCTCGGTGCCCACACCTCTATCGCGGGTGGATATGCGCAGGCTGTTGACCGTGCTCTCGCTGCTGGTTTCACTGCGATGCAGATTTTCGTAAAAAACAACCACCAGTGGTTTCCACGGCCGCAGCCAGATTCGTCTTTCACATCTTTCACACATCACCCAAGGCTAACGGAACTAGGCCCGATCGTTGCCCACGCCGGGTATCTCATAAACCCAGCCGCCCCAGAAGGACAGAACCGTGAACATTCCATCCGTGCGCTGGAAACAGAGCTGGAGTTGGCCGAAAAACTTTCCTTGCCCCTCATCGTCATCCACCCTGGAGCACATGTTGGGCAAGGCGAAAGAGAGGGGCTTTCACAAATAATCCGCGCACTGGATACCGTAGTCGCAGCCACGCCCAAAATACGCTGCCGCATAGCACTGGAAACCACAGCAGGACAAGGCACCACCATCGGGCACAGTTTCGGTCATATTGCGGAGATTCTCGAAAAAGTGAAAAAGCCTGATCGTTTTGCTGTCTGCGTGGACACGGCGCATTTGCTCGCGGCAGGATACGACATTTCAAACGCCGCTGGATACGAAAAGGTTTTCAGCGATTTCGATAAAATAATCGGGCTTAAATGGCTCGCCCTTTTGCACCTCAACGACTCAAAAGTGCCGCTCGGCTCGCACAAAGACAGGCACGAACACATTGGGCGTGGGCATATAGGTCTGGCTGGTTTTCGCTGCATCATGAACGACACGCGTTTCGCTCATATTCCGAAAATCTTAGAAACGCCGAAGGGCAAAGAGATGCTGGAAGATATAGAAAACATACGCAAGCTCACTGGGCTGATCAAAAAGCCTAAGTCAGAGCCAAGGGAAGATAAAAGGTGTAAGCGAAAAGGAAGAGGCGCGAAGCGCGAGAACGGCGGGCGGGCATCTTGACATTGGTGGATGAAACACCAGATTTGGTAAATTGGTGACAGAATACATCCCCATTACAAACAGCATCTATAAGCAAAACTTTTCGTTTTTCATTAAAAATATAAAAAAATATATTGCCTTTTCGCCGTTCACCTCTAACTCATTCACTCCGTATGAGCCAATCATCTACGATTACACCGAATGAAAAAAGCGATATCCGCAAGGAAGTCGCACAACATGTTTCCAACTGGAAAGGCGAAGAAGGCAATCTTATAATGATCCTTCACGCCATCCAAAACCAACATGGCTATGTTCCCCGTGAAGTAGCCATGGAACTCTCGCGCGAAGTGGGCGTCACGCTAGGACGCATCTACGAAGTGTTGACATTCTACCATTATTTCAAACTCGTGCCTCCTGGTAAACACAACATCTCGGTCTGTTTGGGGACGGCCTGCTACTTGAAAGGTGCGCCGGCACTCATCAACGAAGTAAAGAGCCAGCTCAAAGTCGAAGAGGGCGGCACCACGGAAGACCATGAATTCCACCTCGATGTCGTGCGTTGCATAGGCTGCTGTGGCATGGCTCCCGCCATGACGGTGGACGGGCGCACTTGCGGCAAGGTCAAACCCGAAGATATCTCGAAGATCATCGCAGAAACCAAATCTGCCTGACAAAACATTTTAAACTTACAGGAAAGAACAATATGAAAAATTGGATTCGTGTTGGATGTGACACTGGCGGCATCGCTGCTGGTGCAGATAAAGTCATCTCCGCTTTGGAAGCGGAAAAAGCCAGCCAGAAGCTGGATGTAAAAATCGTCCGCGTTGGCTCACTCGGCCTCTCATTCGCAGACCCGCTCGTTGAAGTGGGTGCGGAAGGCATGCCTACGGTGCTTTATGGCAATGTGAATGAAGTCTCCGCGAAAGCGATTGCAACTGACCACTTAGGAAAGAAAAAGCTTGTGGAAGATTGTGTGGTAGCATCCCGCAAGCGTGGGACAGCAATCGCGCAAAAAGTAGCCTATATTTTGGTCAAAGATACCGCCTCTTCTGGCGGAGACAAGACGGAATATATCCAGACATCTATCGTTGATGAACTCAAACGGCAGGGCGTGGAAGGCGTGCAGGTCGTCCGTATGCTCGATGCTGGCATTTATGATCGTGGCATAGTGGTGCAGGTGCTCCCATCGGAAGTTACCTATGTGGATGTGAAAGCCTCCGACATCGCCCGCATCGTCACTGAGACAGTCAAGGGTGCCAAAGTCGTCAAAGAGATTCTTTTCTCAGAAGCCGACAAGCAAATCCGTGTGGTGCTCCGCAACTGCGGCATCATTGACCCAGAGAACATTGATGACTACATCGCGCAGAAAGGCTACGAGGCACTGAAGAAGTGTTTCGCGATCAAGCCCGAAGGCGTAATCGAAGAAATGAAAACCAGCGGTCTCCGTGGCCGTGGCGGCGCAGGTTTCCCCACATGGCTCAAGTGGAAGCTCACTCGCGAAGTGCAGAATCCTGAAAAATTTGTAATCTGCAACGCCGATGAAGGCGACCCAGGTGCATTCATGGATCGCAGCGTCTTGGAAAGCGACCCGCACTCCGTTCTCGAAGGTATGCTGATCGCTGCCTACACGATGGGTGCCAGCATGGGCTACTTCTACATCCGTGCTGAGTATCCTTGCGCAATCGCCCGCGTGGAAAAAGCTATCGCTCAGGCTCGCGAGCGCGGCTTGCTCGGTGACAACATCATGGGCAGTGGCTTCAGCTTCAACGCTAAAGTCCGCCTAGGTGCTGGCGCATTCGTCTGCGGTGAGGAAACCGCTCTCATCGCCTCTATCGAAGGCAAGCGCGGCAGCCCCACACCACGCCCGCCATTCCCGTCCGTCAAAGGACTCTTTGGCAAATCCACTGCTATCAACAATGTGGAGACACTTGCCAGCGTCCCCGCTATCATTAACATGGGCGGCGCAGAGTATTCCAAGCATGGCACGGATAAATCCAAAGGCACCAAAGTCTTCGCCGTGACAGGCAAGGTGAAAAACGCACAGCTAGTTGAAGTCCCGATGGGCACGACGCTCCACGATGTCATCTACAAGATTTGCGGTGGTGTCCAAGATGCCAAACCGATCAAAGCCGTCCAGACTGGCGGTCCATCTGGTGGCGTTATCCCTGAGCAGCACCTCGACACACCGATCAGTTACGAAAATTTGCAGCAGCTTGGATCAATCATGGGTTCAGGCGGCATGCTCGTCATGGACAAGAACGATTGCATGGTGGATGTCACCAAGTTCTACCTCAAGTTCTGCGTTGACGAATCATGCGGCAAATGCGCTCCGTGCCGTGTTGGTGGCTTCCAGCTCTTGCAACTTCTGGAAAAAATTTCCAAAGGTCGCGGTTCTCTAGAAGACATTGAGATGATTCGCAAAATATGCGTGGCTATGCAAAAAGCGTCCCTCTGTGGACTCGGGCAGACGGCACCCAACCCGGTGCTTTCGACACTGCGCTATTTTGAAAGTGAATACAAAGCCTACATTGACGGCGGTGCTGTCTATGCCAGGAAAATGGCAAAAATATTGGCTGGAGAGGCTCCGTCCCCTGCGGCTCCTGCTGCAACCAACAAATAAAGAAGGAAGGAATCGTTTTTATGATCAAGGCTAAAATCAACAACATTGATATCGAAGTCCCTGAGGGGACAACTATTCTGGACGCAGCCCGTAAGGTGCAGGTCAAGATTCCCACGCTTTGTAAGCACAAGGATCTTCTCCCCACCGCCGCGTGCGGCCTCTGTATCGTTAAGCTCAAGAACAGCCCCAAGCTGCCTCGTGCTTGCGCAACGCCTATCGAAAATGGTATGGAAATCACCACGCACGACAGCGAGCTTTTCGAAGTCCGCAAATCTGTGCTTGAGTTAATACTATCCAACCACCCAAATGAGTGCGTGACATGCGGACGCAATGGCACCTGCGAGTTGCAGGATCTCGCCGCAGACTTCTCCATCCGCGAGGACAAGATCAAACGCTTCGTCCGTGACATCCCCATTGATAATTCCAATGGTTCTATCGTCATTGACTTCCGCAAATGCGTGAAGTGCGGCCGTTGCATAGAAGTCTGCCAAGACATTCAGAATGTCTGGGCGCTATCCTTCCTCGAACGTGGAATCAACACCCGCATGGCTCCCGCTGGTGATATTTCGCTGAAGGATTCGCCTTGCGTTAAGTGCGGCCAGTGCTCGGCACACTGCCCGACGGGCGCAATCATTGAGAACGATGAGACGGAGACCGTCTGGAAAGCTCTGCGCGATGAAAACAAATATTGCACCGTCCAGATCGCGCCTTCGGTTCGCGTGGCACTCGGCGAAGCCTTTGGTTATCCTCCAGGCACAAACCTGACGAAGAAAATATACACCGCAATGCGTAGGCTCGGGTTCAAGGCGGTGTTTGACACCAACTTCTCAGCCGACCTCACCATCATGGAAGAGGCCAGCGAGTTCGTGGAACGCTTTGCTCACGGCAAAGGTGCTCTGCCACTCATCACATCGTGCTGCCCAGCATGGACTGACTTCATGGAGAAGATGCATCCCGACTTCATTGATAACTTCTCAAGTGCCAAGTCACCACAGCAAATGCTCGGCGTTATGGCCAAGACCTACTTCGCGGAGAAGATGAAAATTGATCCTGCTAAGATTTATCAGGTCTCCATCATGCCTTGCACTGCGAAAAAATATGAGCTGGAGCGCACTGACGAGATGCATGCATCAGGCTTCATGGATGTAGATGTGGCTCTTACGACACGCGAGTTAGCTCGTATGATCAAACAATCTGGTGTGGACTTCAACGAACTTCCCGATGGCGAACCCGATTCTATCCTCGGCGAGTACACTGGCGCAGGCACGATTTTTGGTGCCACAGGCGGTGTCATGGAAGCGGCTATTCGCACGGCCTACAACTTCGTGACTGGCAAAAACATGCCAGCGTTCAATGTCGAAGCCGTTCGTGGAATGAAAGGCGTGAAAGAAGCCGAACTCGAAGTTGCAGGACACAAAATTCGCGTTGCCGTCGCTCATGGTTTGGCCAATGTGGAACATGTCTTGAACAAAGTCCGCGAAGCCAAGAAAGCTGGCAAAGAGTTGCCTTACCACTTCATCGAAGTGATGGCGTGCCCTGGCGGCTGCATAGGCGGCGGTGGACAGCCTTATGGCACTGATGATGACCTTCGCATGAAACGCGCCAAGGGATTATACAACGAAGACGGTGAAATGAAAATCCGCTGCTCGCACGATAATCCTGAAATCAAACGCATCTACGCTGATTTCCTAGGCAAACCTCTCAGTGGCAAAGCGCATGACCTGTTGCATACCCACTACAAGGCTCGCCCGATCTACCAGCGCTGATGTTGACGCAGATCAAAAAATGAACCGTTTTTATTTGAAAGGACTGACTAACAGACTAAATTAAGTCCAGATACAGAACTGAGATTCCTGAAGCAAGGGGCTGCCTGAAAACAGGGAATATCGAAAACGGAAAATTTAAACCCCGTTTATTGAACTTTGCCCCACAAAGTCGGTAAACGGGGTTTTATTTTGTGGGGCAGGGTTACTGCCACACAATAAAACAAAAATAGAAATTAGAAAAAGGAGATTGAAATGAGCGATACAGAAAAAAGAAGAGTTGGCTTCCTCGGAATACTCGTGGAAGAGAGAAAAAAAAGTGCCCCAGCAGTCAATGAAGTGCTGGGTCAATTCGGTGACCTGATACTCGGGCGCATGGGTCTGCCTTGTGACAAGAAAAAATGCTGGGTCATCACGGTGATATTGGAAGCTACTACCGATGAAATTGGCTCACTTACAGGCAAACTCGGCAAAATCGGGGGCGTCTCCGTCAAGTCCGGCCTGATTCCAGAATCATGATGAAGACGCTAACAGGAAGAAGTGGCAAGAGAAAAAGAGAAAAGTGGTAAGGAAGACGCAAGCGGGAGAAGAAAAGGGATTTAACCACATAGAGCACATAGGTCACAGAGGAATATTTTTATAAACTCTTAAACTTTTAACATGACACATCAAGATATTCTCCACTGGCTCACTTGCGAGGACGATGGAGAGCTGGAAACGCTCTGGCGGCGTGCGGATGAAACCCGCGCCGCCAGCGTGGGCGATGAGATTTATCTGCGTGGACTTGTCGAGGTGAGCAACTATTGCTGCCGCCTTTGCACCTACTGCGGGCTGCGTGCTGATAATTCTTCGCTTTACCGCTACCGTATGGATGCTGACGAGGTCGTAGATTGCGCAAGACAAGCGGTCTCGTTCGGCTATGGAACGGTCGTGCTACAGGCTGGAGAAGATTTTCATCTCTCTGGTGAATGGTTTGAAGATGTTATTTCTCGCATCAAAAGCGAAACGCCAGTGGCCGTCACGCTGAGTCTTGGCGAGCGCAAACCTGCCGAGCTAGAGCGGTGGAAAAAAGCTGGTGCAGACCGTTACCTCCTCCGTTTCGAAACATCAAACCGTAATCTCTTCGACAAGATTCACCCGCCGCGCACGCCGAACGAGTATTCTGACAGAATGGATCTTCTGCGGACGCTTTCTGAAATAGGCTACGAGGTGGGCAGCGGCGTCATGATTGGCATTCCTGGCCAAACATGGGCTGACTTGGCCAACGACATTTTGGCGTTCTCAGGATGGGATTTGGACATGGTGGGCGTTGGCCCGTTCATACCGCACCCAGCGACTCCACTCGGCAACCCATCGCCTAGCGATTTTGCTGCGCCAACAGAGCAAGTTCCAGCTACGGAACTCATGACATACAAGACGCTGGCACTCACGCGTCTGCTATGTCCAACGGTCAACTTGCCAGCCACTACGGCACTTGCCACAATCAATCCGAAGCAGGGGCGCGAACTGGCACTGAAACGGGGTGCCAATATCATAATGCCAAACATAACCCCGCTCAAATACCGCACGCGCTACGAGATTTACCCAGGCAAAGCCGCCAAAAATGAGACCGCCGAGGAAACGAACGGTAAAGTCGTCGGGCAAGTCTCACGCATGGGGCGCACCATCGGGAGCGGGAGAGGGGACTCGCCGCACTACCGCAAAAACAAGGTGTTGAATGCTCATTTAAAAGAGTTATAAAAGAGCTTTTAAGGAGATATTTATGACATTTATGCAGGTCAGCGAACTAAAAAAAACAAAGGTTTTATGGGAGACGCTTGAGCGCGAAAAAGAAATCGTCCTGACACGCGATGGGAAGCCTGAGGCGGTCATGATACCTATCAACTCAGAAAACTTCGATGCCGTGCGCCACGCTATACGCAACGCCCGTTTCTCCCAAGCCATCGGCAAAATACAGGGGCGTGTAAAAGAAAATCCTGTCACTGACAAAGAAATTGAATCCGAAATACAGGCATCTCGGGCGGAATGTATTGCAAAACAAAAAGGCATCAAATGAACGCCGTTGTGGACACGAATGTCATGGTGTCAGCAATCATGAAAGAAAACTCGCCGCCATCCGAAATCATCTGGCTTTTCAAAAATGGCTTATTGGACATCATAGTTGACTCGCGCATATTGGCTGGATACCGCGATGTGCTATTGCGTCCACGCCTTTCCAAATGGATACACCGCAACGATGCAGATGCGATCCTAGAAAAGCTGGAGAATGACACCATATCCGTTGTTCCGACAAAACGGTTTCTCGGCCTACCAGACCAGTTTGACGCACCTTTTATAGCGGTGGCATGGGAGGCTCAATGCCCGCTGGTGACAGGCAACATAAAGCATTTCCCGTGTAAGATAAGAGATGGCGTCCGCGTCCTTTCGCCGAAACAATTTTTGGAAACTGCCCTTTAAACAGATTTCACACAAACAATAAACAAGGTAAAAAGCTATGAACGGAAAACTGAACCTCGATTTCACCTTGAGCAAAGGTGCCACTGATTTTATAAACGACACGCTTTTCCACGAGTATTTAGGCCGCAAGGCCAACCCCGTGCGCGTCCGGGAAATTATCGCCAAAAGCGTCTCGAAAAACGCGTTGACCGTTGAGGAGACCGCCGTGCTGCTCAACGCCACGGAACCTGATCTAATCGAGGAAATAAAAGAGGGAGCCCGCGAAATCAAGCGCAAGGTTTACGGCAACAGGATCGTCCTTTTCGCCCCGCTCTACATCGGTAACGAGTGTGTCAACGACTGCACCTATTGCGGCTTCCGCACATCCAACCACGACGCGCACAGGCGCACGCTGCATACCAAAGAAATCACTGAGCAGGTGACTAAGCTGGTGGACACTGGACACAAGCGGCTCATCCTCGTTTTCGGCGAACACCCGCTCTACAACGCACAGTATATCGCTGATACAGTGAAGCAGGTTTACAGCATCAAGTCTGGCAAAGGCGAAATACGCCGCGTTAACATCAATGCCGCTCCGCTAGACTGCGCTGGCTACAAGCTGGTTCACGAGTCGGGCATCGGCACATACCAGATTTTCCAAGAAACCTACCACAAAGAGACCTACGCCAAAATTCATCCGCACAACACCGTGAAAGGCGATTACATGTGGCGGCTGGACGGCCTGAGCCGCGCCTACGAAGCCGGGTGCGACGATGTGGGCATCGGTGCCTTGTTTGGCCTCTATGACTGGCGTTTCGAGGTGCTAGGGCTGGTGGCTCATGCTTGTCACCTTGTTGATCGTTTCCACTGCGGTCCGCACACGATCAGCTTCCCGCGTCTGCGCCCTGCCAGCGGCGTGCAGCTCGATGAAAAATGGTTGGTCAACGATGCTGAATTTACGCGCATTGTTGCCATCCTGCGCCTAGCCGTCCCATATACTGGCCTCATCCTCACATGCCGCGAATCAGCCGATCTGCGCCGCGAAGTTATGGCGTACGGCGTCTCGCAGATAGATGCAGGCAGCCGCATCGAAATTGGCGGTTACACCGAGGCTGGCGACGCGCAGCAGCAGTGCATTGAGAAAGAGCAGTTCGAACTGGCCGACATCCGCTCACTAGACCAAGTCATCCGCGAGCTTGCGCAGGACGGCTACATCCCGAGCTTTTGCACGGCATGTTATCGTCTAGGGCGCACGGGCGAGCATTTCATGGAGTTCGCCATTCCTGGCTTCATCGAAAAACTCTGCACGCCCAACGCCCTTTGTTCGGGCATTGAGTACATGGTGGATTATGCGAAGCCTGAAACCAAAGCCGCCTTTGAAAAAGTTGAGCAGGCTACTCTGGAAAGCATGACAGACGGCGTCCGCAAAGCCAAAACGATTGAGAAAATCAAACTGATCAGGGAGACCGATCAGCGCGACATGTATTTCTAAAAAGCTACGACGGATTTCGCTGCATGGAACAGACAAGGATTGAAAAGGATATGCTGGGCGAGCGCACCTTGCCAGCAGCATCATTGCACGGCATAGCCGCTTTGCGTGCCAGCGAAAATTTTCCTGTTTCACGCAGACCAGTCAACCGCCGCCTCACCCGCGCCTACGGCATGGTCAAACTCGCATGCCTACGCGCAAACCATGAGTTGGGGCACTGGGACGAGCCGTGTTTTCATGCGATGTCTCAAGCGTGCGAAGAGATAATGCGCGGCGAGATGGATGCTCATTTCATCACTGACGCATTGCAGGGTGGGGCAGGCACATCCACCAACATGAATGTGAACGAGGTCATGGCCAACCGTGCCCTGATCCTGCTTGGGAAAAAACCGGGCGACCACGAGACGCTCCACCCGCTCGGCGACGCCAACAGGCATCAGTCCACTAACGACACTTATCCCACCGCGCTCAAAGTCGCTGCCATATTCGCCATCCGCGAACTGGAAAGCCGCGTTGTCGCTCTTCTGGAAGCATTTCAGGCCAAAGAAAAAGAATTCGCCACCGTTGTAAAAGTAGCTCGCACGCAAATGCAAGATGCCGTCCTGACCACGCTCGGCAGGCAGATGTCGGCCTATGCCGAAGCTCTCGCACGAGACCGCTGGCGTCTCTACAAATGTGAGGAACGCCTGCGCACGATCAACCTTGGCGGCACAGCCATCGGCACGGGGCTAGGTGCTCCACGCGCTTACATTTTCAGGGCTACGGAATGTCTGCGCGAGATAACTGGCATTGGTCTAGCCCGCGCAGAAAACATGGTCGAGGCTACACAGAACACCGATGTTTTCGTTGAAGTCAGCGGCATACTCCGTGCGCTGGCATCATCCCTCACAAAAATTTCTGGCGACATAAGATTTCTCTCCTCAGGCCCAAGCGCGGGAATAGGGGAGATCAAGCTCCCGCCCATGCAAGCTGGTTCGTCCATCATGCCGACCAAGGTGAACCCCGTGATTCCCGAGGCCGTCACGCAAGCCGCCATTGCTGTCCTAGGGCACGACCACGCAATCACGATGGCGTGTTCCATGGGGCATCTTGAGCTTAATCCTTTCCTCCCGCTCGTGGCTGATGCGCTCTTGGACAGCCTTGATCTCCTGATCAACGCCTGCGATATATTCCGTTCACGCTGCATCGAGGGGCTGGAAGCCGACGCTGACAAATGCCGCGCACACATCCATGCGAGCACTGCCACCGTCACCGCGCTCGTCCCTTTGATCGGATACGAAAAGGCGCAACACCTCGCACTTGACGCAGCCAGTCAAGCCCGCCACATCCGCGATCTGGCCATCGAACAAGGCATCATCACGGCAGAGCAGTTCGATGAAACCATTGCGCCAGAGAATGTCATGCGGCTAGGTTCACCAGCAATACCAGATCAACACAGCATATCTGACACACCATGAAAACACCACGCGGACTCCGTTGCCACATCGGCCTCTTCGGCAGGCGCAACGCTGGCAAATCGTCCCTGCTAAATGCCCTTGTAAAACAGGATGTCTCCATCGTTTCAGAAATCGCTGGAACCACCACAGACCCAGTGGAAAAACCAGTGGAACTCCTCCCTATCGGCTCCGTTCAGTTTATTGACACTGCGGGCGTGGATGACACAGGCGCGCTCGGCCAGTTGCGCATAGAAAAAACGCTCAAAACACTAGACAGGACAGACCTCGGTATCATCGTTGTCCCGGCTGGGGAATGGACTGAATTTGAAGAGTCGCTGCTAACCGCTTTCTGCGAAAGAAAAACTCCCGTGGTTGTCGCATTCAACAAATCCGACACGCGCCAGCCAGATGATATTCTAAAAACCAGATTGGCCGACCTCAAAATACCGGCTCTCCTGACTACAGCCACAACGGGCGGCGGCGTTTCAGATTTGAGGCAGGCCATCATACGCACGGCACCGGACGCATTTTTGGGCGAGCCCGCCCTAGTTTCTGACCTTGTCCCGCCAGGTGGGTTAGCCGTCCTCGTGATACCGATAGACAAAGAAGCACCAAAAGGCCGCCTCATCCTCCCGCAAGTCCAGACGCTACGCGATCTGCTAGACAACGACTCCTGCGCTCTAGTAGTTAAAGAGCGCGAACTCCGCGACGCATTGGCCGGGCTCAACCGCAAGCCTTCCATCGTAATAACCGACTCCCAAGCATTTTTAAAAGTGGCAGCCGACACGCCCGACTCCGTCCCGATGACATCTTTTTCCATCCTTTTCGCCAGATACAAAGGGGAGCTTAGCACATTCGTTCTCGGTGCTATGGCCATAGAAAAGCTCAAGCCTGGAGCCCGTGTCTTAATCGCAGAATCGTGCAGTCACCACGCCATCGCCGATGACATAGGGCGCGTAAAAATCCCGCGCTGGCTCCGCCAGTTCGTGGGCGGCGACCTCGATTGCACTGTCTATGCCGGGCACGATTTTCCCGCCGACCTAGCATCATACAGCCTTGTCGTCCACTGCGGGGCGTGCATGACCAACAGGCGCGAGGTGCTGCGGCGGATGGAACTTTGCCGCAGTGCTGGAGTTCCTATCACGAACTACGGCATAGCCATCGCCTATTCGCTGGGCATTTTCGAGAGGGCGTTGCGCCCGTTTCCACATGCGCTGGATGTTTACAAAAACGCTCTAAGGAAATAGGGAGTGGCGCAGCGGCAAAAATTAAAAACAAAAATTGCTTGAACAGAGTTTCAAATTTTGCTTTTTATATCATTCCTTTCGATTCCGGAGTAGCTCAGTGGTAGAGCGGTCGGCTGTTAACCGATTGGTCGTAGGTTCGAGCCCTACCTCCGGAGCCATTTAATTTTGTTCAAACCTGCACCCCTGCGGGTTAACGCCCTGCGAAATCGTTTTTCAGATTCGTTGCCACACATCTATTTCATCCTCAAATACAACGGGTTACAACGAGAGCATCCCTCTCTCTCCGCAACTGGCAGAGAGAAAGATTTTCGCCCGTTGACGCGTCCCATGCCCCCGCAAGAGGCGAAAACCTCTCCGACTCTCCAATTCTCTGGTTAACAGGCGAGTTGGTGAACACAAAAAACTGCATGGCATCCCGTGTCGTTGAGGGAACAGAAATGGAAAAATATTTCACAAATCCATCCATCTCTCAGAATTGTTTTTTACTGAAAACGAGCATGCTCGTTTAGCTCTTCCCTTTTCGTTTGTTCGATTTCGTCGGTCAGCCAATCATGAACAGGCCGTGCAATTCGCTCCAATCTAGCGTTTCCGGTATCAAAAAGGCCGCGAACCAGAGCAACCTCTTTTCAAGATAGGGAATTCGCGATCCCGCATCGCCGCGAGAACAGAAAATCAGTGCCGTGGGTCTCGGGGCGCATCTGCGATTTATTGACCCCCATCTGAAAATAGCGGAAACAGAATGACTCTCACGAAGCAGCGAAGGACAAAAGAGAGAGAGAAAAAGGGGGGAGAGGAGGAGGATGTGGCGTGTTTTCTGGGAACACCGAACTCCATCTCGGTTCAGTTCGGAAAGGCGCACGGTGCGTCTCACCCGCAGGATAGGCACAGGGCATCAAATATCTGTCACCCCATCCTTTCGGTCTACTGTGAAATTGCTGGTCAATGAATCGGAGATGTCCCCTCCAAGACACAAAAAAAATATATTGTTTCGGAAACAATAAAATATAGGATGTTTGAATGAATGATGGCGAAGCCGATGAATTGAGAGCAGCATGTTGTTTGGTTTATGTGCGTGATTGCACCCCCTCCACTAATTTTAGTGGCATAGGAACAATTTCATCGGTTGGATTTTCCAATAAAAACTACGCTCAATGGCCTTGTGCGAACGGAAATCCGCAGCCTCTTTGTTCGTTAAATAACGAGGACTTCTTACTGACTATCGCAAGACAGTTAGGTGTATCGAAGTCCAAGACAACTTATAAAGCCGACATCTTTGTTAATGGGAAAGGTGTTTCTCTAAAATCGCACAGGAGAAATCCTCCTGCTATCGTCAATCACACCGCAAGACACGGATGGATTATGGCGGCCAATAACTCTAATGGCAATGCAGACATGAATACTTTAGACACAATCATTGCCAATTATTGGGACTTAAGAACAAAAGGTCTCATACCTGAAGATATCTCTAATTCCAGTCCACAATCCCCCTTTGCTGGAAACAAGGACATCGTGAAACCTTTTTTGCTTTATTTTTTAAGCAAAGGTTCTGCGTCTGGTTTATCACCATATCCTGCTGATTACATTTTCGATTTTTCCGACCCCTTGAATATTAATGGATGGTCTGTCTTTACTCCAGACTCTTATGTAGAACATTATTGGAACAGACTTGTTTTTA
>JAIFLJ010000083.1 GCA_020049135.1 bacterium
GAATTTCTCTTTTAAATAATTTTCCACTCCGTTTTTCGGAAATTCCCTCACGAAAGCTGAAAGCTCAGGCATGTGGCGATCTGCCTCCTGCAAAAACGAATCCGCTTTCCAGATAAACATCCCAGCGTTCCACCCGAAACGACCGCTGGCCACATACCGTTCGGCTGTTGCTGCATCCGGCTTTTCCACAAAACAAACCACGCGCCTGAAAACGGTTTTCCCTGAAGCCTCGCTGCAAGTTTCGCCGAGTTCTAGGTAGCCGAAGCCCGTTGACGGGAATGATGGGCGGATTGAAAAAGTCAAAAACGCGCCTGTTTTTTCAGCGGTTTCAAACGCATCCGAAAGCTGTGCGGCCAGCACATCGGATTGCCGTATGAGCGCGTCAGCCGGCAGCAGACACACCACAGCGTCTGGGTGACGAATTTTCGCCAAGGCCGTAGCCAAGGCTGCCGCCGGCGCTGTGTCGCGCTTGGCGGGCTCTGCCAAAATCTGTTCCGGCGGCAACGAAGAGACGGCCAACCTCGTAGCTTCTAACTGCGCTTCGTTAGTGAGGATAAAAACCTGCGATGCTGGAACGACTTTCAATGCCCGGCACACAGTCTCTTCCACTAGCGTGATGTCCGAGAAAAGATTAAGCAGGTGCTTAGGTTTTTTGCGGCGGCTCATCGGCCAAAATCGCTCTCCGCTCCCGCCTGCCATGATGCAAATAAAATGGTTATCTTTCATACCGTTCCTTCCCCTTCCCCACCGCCGCATTGCGCACGGCAGGCATGGGTCAATCGTGTCCCTCAGCCGATTCCACTTGTTTCTGAGCCTCGTCAATCGAACGCCTCAATTCATCAACATCTTTTTTTAGCCGCCCAATTTCCTTGCGGCTCTTGGATATGCCATTTTTTGTTTTATCCATCTCGGCCATCTGTTCCTGCGTGGATTCAAGCTGTTTGCGGAGCGCTTCTTTTGCCTGTTGTATTTTTTCTATGACGCGCTGGTTTTCGATGACGAGCTTCTTGAGGTTCTGCAGCTTCTTGTCCGTCTGCTTCTCGCTCTCCGAGAGCTGGCCTTCCATTTTGGATATTTCGGAAAGTTCTTGGCGCGTCTTCTCCAGCCGCTCATCCATCTCTTTCTCTTCCTTTTGCGCGAGTTCGAACTGTTCTTTGGTATCGGCGAGCATCCGCTTAGTGCGCTCCAACTCCTGCACTGGTTCGCGTATGGCATCGAACTGCGCCTGAATTCGTCCGCGCTCGATGAGCACTTTGTCGAGGCTCTGGCGGACTTCCACAAGCTGCTGGCGCACTTCGTCCATCTGCTTCAAATCCTCCCCGCCCTGATTTATCCGCGACTGCAGGTCGTTGCACTCTTCTTCGATGGCGAGTATTTCAGATTGGCTCTGCGAAATCTGTTCTTGGTTCCGGCGCAACTCGTCTAGGTGTAGCTGTAATGCAGCCATCTCACCCTCGATGCTAGACCGTGTGGCAGATGCGTTTTCCAGTCTAAGTTTAGCATCGGCAAGCTGCCCCTTGACAGAGTCTTCTTGTATGAGCTCCAGTTTACCCAAAGCGATCTTCTCTTCCAACTCCGCCTTTTCAGACTCCCACTGCTCCCATTCGGACTGCAGAGCCGAGAGCACTTGGCGCGATTGAGCCAAAGACGCAAGCTGACCGCCGATTTCGGCTTCTTCGCCTTTGAGCATTTCCAAATCTTCGCGAATTTTGACAATCTTCGTTTGGCGGTCTTCCGTTGTGGATTTGATCTGGTCGGCCTCAGCGAGTTGGGCGCGACTCTCGATCAGTTTCACATTCATGTCAGCCACATCTGCTTCAAGCGACAAAAGTTCCTGTTTCATCTCGTCCAACGCAACCTTCTCTCCGACATAGAGAGCCAGCTTGGCATCCATCTCTGCGAACTCGTCCTGCATGGCCTCCTTCTGCTGTTGTGCTGCCTGCATCCTCACTTGGGCATCTTCAAACTGGGCGTGGACGGCTTCGCTTTCGGCTAAGGCTTTGCGTGAGGCAATGAGCTTATCTTCAAGCTCCGTCTGCTCGCGGCTGGCCTGCTCAAGCTGCTGCACCGTCTCTTCGAGTTTGGTTCTGACCTCTTCCGCGCCACTGATAACTACCTGCTGGGTCTCCCACTCGGTACGGTATTTTTCGTTTTCCGCTTGGACAGATGCGAGCTTGGACTGGAATTCCTCTAGGTCTTTAGCGGCGGGCTGGAGTGCCTCCGAGCGCACTCTCGCTTGAGCCAAACGGTTTTTTAGGTCTTCGTTTTCCGCCACGGCCTCTTCGCACTGTTTGCGAATCTGGTCTATTTGCGTCTTGGCCTGCTCCAGCGGGAGCAGGTCTTTTTGGGTTCGCTCCAGTTCCACGCGCAAGTTCTGACGGTCGTTTTGAACCATCTGGAGTTCGGCCTGAACTATCGCAAGCAAGTCCCCAGCCGGAGTCAGCTCTGCCATGCGCACTTTGGCTGCCTCAATCTTCTGGTAAAGAGCCTTCTGATCTTCCTGCGCCTGTTGAAGCTTCCTCTGCTGCTGCGTGAGCTGATTTTTGGCGGCCTCAAAACCAGGCGTCTGCTTCTGTAAGTCGAGAAGTTCCGACTGTAACCGCTGTCTTTCACCGGCGATGGAATCCATCTCGTCTTGAGCCAGTTTGATCTGGCGGTTTATCTCAGCCAAGTCCGAAAGCTGTTGCGGCCCTAAGTTCAAGCGCTCCAGTAATTCGCGGTGTTCGCGCTGGGATTGCTCCAACTGTCTGCGGCTTTCAGCCAGAAGCTCGCGGCTCTGATCCAGTTCGCCGAGCTGTTTTAAGACGGAATCAAAATGTATGGCTAGGCTGTGCTTGTCGCCTTCTATAGTGCGAATCTGCTGCTGCGCCTCAGCGAGCTGCTGGTTTATAGCATCGGCCTCACCAAGCCTTGTCTGGTTTGCCATCAGCTTGCTCTTCAAGTCGCTGAGTTCGGCCTGTCGTGCATGTTGCTGTTTTCGAGTATCTGCAAGCTGTTCGCGCAGTCTGTCCAAGTCCAAGAGTTGCCTTTGGATAGAGTCCAACTTGAGCTGCAGGTTGTGCTTCTCGACTTGGGCGACCTGAATCTGGAGTTGGCTGTCTGTGAGCTGGCGGATGGCAACATCAATCTCTTCTGCCCGGCGCGTGTCCGCATCTAGCCGCGCACGCAAAACACCCTGCTCAGTCTCCACTTGGGCAAGTTGCTGCTTGGCCTGAGTGATCTGCGTGTGTAGCTGAGAAAGTTCCTCAAGCTTCCTGTGACTGGCCTCAAGATGCGTCTGGAGTCGGTGCGTCTCCACCTGCCGTATCTGCGTGGCTTGCTGAGTGTCTAAAAGCTGTTTATCAACCTGCTCTTTCTCGGCGAGATGCTTCAGGTTAGTCTCGATCTTGCCGTGCAAAACTTTCTGTTCGCCCTCGGCCAAAGCCAGTTGCTGGCGTGCAACGGAAAGCTCGTGCTTCGTTTTTTCGAGGTCTTCGATCTGCTTGCGGCTGCTCTGGAGGCGGCTCTCAAGCCGCTCGCGGTTGTTCATTATATCCATCAGTTGCGTCTGCAACCGCTGGACTTCATCTTTGCGCGTCTGGTTTTGCTGCTGCGTTTCCAGCAAATCTTTCAGCACCGCTTCGGACTCAGCCAGCATCTTCTGGTTCAAGTCCACCTTGGCCTGCAAGGCACGCCTCTCGTCATCTACACCCTGTAACTGCTGACGGCTCAAAGTGAGTTCGTGCCTGCTTTTTTCCATCAGCTCAATGCGGCGCTGAGCCTCCAGCAACTCGTCTTCGAGCCTGCGACGAGTTTCGAGCATGGCCTCGTATTTGCGCTTTGTCTCTGTCAACTCATCGAAAATCTTTTGGCCTTGAGCAAGCCGCCTCTGCTCTTCCTCAATCTTTTTGCGCAGCTCGTTCTGACGCTCCATTTCTACGGGCAACTCGTGCTGTTTTTGTTGCAGCACTTGGCGGTTCCTCTCAATCTCGGCAAGCTGCCTCTCGGTGGCATCCATCTGCTGCTTGAGCGCGTTACGGATATCGGCGGAAGCCTGTATTTTTTGTTGAACGGTTGCCAAGTCTTCCCTGACACGGTCGCCCTGCAAGAGCTGCTGGTTCATCAGCTCTAGCTTTGCGCGTAGAGATTTTTGTTCGATTTCGACTTGCCCTATCTGCTGGCGTGCTGCGTTAAGGTCTTTTTTAGTGCGGTCTATATCGCCCAACTGCTTCTGTGCCGCCTCTATCCTAGCCTGCAACTCACGCTTCTCGCGCTCGGCTCTTTCAAGCTGCCTGCGGCTATCATCAAGCTGTGTTTTCGCCTGATCAAAAACCGCTGTGCGTGCCTGTATCCCCGATTCACTGAAAACAGATTTATCCGCAGGTTCGGAAAGAGCAACGGCTCTAGCAGGCATGGGTTTTACTGGCGCAGAATATGGTGCTGATTCGGGTTTCGCGGTTGGCAATTTTGTTGTTGAAACGGGACTAATTTCTGCACTTGCTGCTGCGCCACCACTTGCCAGATCAACCAGTGGCTGCCACTTCGATGCGCCATCGGCAAAACCCCAATCGGTCGGCAATAGGTCGCCTTTTTTCAGCCCCTCCCTGATCTGGTCAACGCTGAAACGCCCCAAATCTTTGCCATCGCGATGAATAAAAATGTCCATGCCGCCGCTCACCAGTCAATACTTGCCCTTTTGTCCTTACGATTGTCCGCCATGTTTAAAATCTGCCGCTCCACATTCTTATAGCAAAACACTTGAACCATAAAGCGGAATTTTTGCCTTTTAAGGAAAATCTGTTTTTTACCCGCTTTTAGGCACATGACTTGTAACATTCGATCCCAATGCTGCCCAAACCGACTCAAACACTTTCTTGATGCCCACCCCCGCCCTATCCGCTGCCTCTTTGCAGCTCTCGAATTCAGGCGATGCCTGCACTTCGCGCCCGCGCCAAAAACCAAATTTCACCTGCACCTCCCCAAACGGCGTGGCAACAGCACGCACTTGCCTCTGGAGCGTCCACCTTTCAACGCGGCTGCACCGCACGCCAAACGCCGTCGTGTGCGTGAGCATCATGACTGCCAAATCTTCGGCTTTATCCGGTGTCACAAGCACTGTAAGCAAAAAGCCTGGGCGGTTTTTTTTCATTTGCACAGGGGTGCTAAAAACATCCAGCGCCCCAGCTTTCATAAGCCTCTCGGTGGCATCAGCAAAAATTTCTGGAGAAATATCGTCCAACTGTGTTTCCAAAACAAAAACCGTCTCTCTGTGTTCAGTCTCGCCCCCAACAGTAGCCAATGCAGCCCTGAGAACATTTGGGCGTGATGCCAGCGAACGCGAACCCGCCCCGTAGCCGACCTTTTCCACCGTCAGCCCATCCCAACCAACATAGCGCACTACGAATTCGGCCATCAGCGCAGCCCCAGTCGGCGTGATCATTTCATGCGGCTCCGTAGTCTGATTAAACGGGATGCCTTTCAAAATCTCTAGCGTTGCCGGGCACGGAACAGGAAAACGACCATGGGAACACTCCACAAAACCGCTCCCTTCGCTCGGCCTAGATGCCCACACGGCATCCACGCCCAGCCACTCGATAGCCACGCATCCGCAAACAATGTCGGCTATGGAATCCCATGCCCCTACCTCGTGAAAATGAACGCTCTCTGGCGGACATCCATGAATTTTTCCTTCCGCATCAGCAATGCGCCTGAAAACAGATTCCACACGGCGGCGAACGAAAGGGCTCAACGCGGATGCGTCTATCCTGCGCTTGATCTCTTGAAACGATGTGTGCTCATGACAATGCTCTTCGTGCCTGTGATGATGTTCCGCATCGTCATGATGATGGCTGTGGTGCTCATGATCTCCCGTATGGTAGTGATGGTGTCCGTGGTCGCCGCACTTTTCATCAAGGGTAAAAACCGCAAATTTGGCAGCGTCAATGCCGAGCTGATTTTTTCTCTCTAAACGGATGCCGACAGCAGTGCCGCCCTCTATTTTGTCGAGTTCGCCCCTCAGCATGTCAAGAGGCACCCCTAGGTCACACAGGGCACCAACCCACATGTCACCGCTGACACCCGAAAAAGCGTCTAAATACAATATTTTCATCCCACCCGTTTACACTTTATACACTGCTGCAAAAGCAAGAAACGCTCAATTCCATGGCGCACACTCTGATTTTGCATTTAATGATGCAAAATTTGTGCTAAAAAGGGAGCCGTATGGCAGTCCATGTTCACGCCCGCCTGTGCGGCTACCTCTTCAGGTGTGCCAGTAGCCACGATGCGACCACCCCCGCCCCCGCCTTCTGGCCCTAAGTCCACCAGATAATCCGCCTCCGCCACAACATCTAAGTTGTGCTCAATGACGACTACCGTGTGTCCGCTATCCACGAGCTTGTGTAGCACATCTACCAGCAGCCGCACATCCGTCTGGTGCAGCCCTATCGTCGGCTCCTCCAGCAGGTAGAGGCAACGGCTCGACGCAGACCCAGAAAGTTCCGTGACAAGTTTGAGCCTCTGCGCTTCCCCCCCCGAAAGAGTGGGGCTGCTCTGGCCAAGCGTGAGGTATCCAAGCCCAGTTTCTTGGAGCCAATACAAAATACGGTGGATTTTCGGCTGCGCCTCAAAAAACACGCACGCTTCTTCCACCGTCATCGCAAGACAATCCGCTATGGATCGCCCCTTGAAAAGTATTTGCAGCGTCGCTTCGTTGTAGCGTTTCCCTTCGCAAACTTCGCACGGGACATGCAGCGTGGGCAAAAGGCTCATGGCGACCTTTTGCGAACCGTGCCCCTTGCACGCCGCGCATTGCCCGCCCGCCGTGTTAAATGAAAATCGCCCAGCATCAAAACCCCTCATGCGTGCTTCTGGAAGCATAGCAAAACATTTGCGGATTTCATCGAAAAGCCCTGTGTAGGTAGCAGGTGTGGAACGCGATGTTTTCCCAATAGGCGACTGATCCGCCTCCACCACGCCTCCAAACGAGTCCGCACCGGAAATACTCCCCCACGCTGTGGACTCTTTCTTCTTACACGCCGCCCTTTTTTTGCCGCGCAGCACGCCTTGGACGGCTGGAAGGAGCACTTCCCGCATCAGCGTGCTCTTACCAGAGCCGCTTACCCCAGTAAGAACCGTAAGCCGATCCAGCGGCAACCGAAAATTCACAGACTTCAAATTGTTGGCAGTAGCTTTTTTGATTTCGAGCCACTCAACCTTTTCCAGTCCCCTGCGCGAACCCCTAGACGGATGGCGCATCGGATGTTTCAGTGCCAGCCCAGTAACAGATGCCGGGTCTGCGGCCACTTTTTTCCACGAGCCTGACGCTACGACATGCCCGCCGTGTATGCCTGCGCCCGGCCCTAAATCTAGCAGATGCCCAGAACGGCGCATCGTCTCCTCGTCATGCTCCACTACCAGCAGCGAGTTGCCGTTGTCCCTAAGCCTTTCCAAAGATGCCAGAAGCCGCCCGTTGTCGCGCGGGTGCAGACCTATGCTCGGCTCGTCCAAAACATAGAGGACGCCGCGAAGTCGAGAGCCGAGCTGCGCCGCCAACCGGATGCGCTGCGACTCGCCGCCAGAAAGTGTTTTCGCTCCACGCCCCAGACCGAGATAATCTAGCCCAACCTCGCCTAAAAAATGGAGCCTCTGCAAAATTTCAGGGATGATGTCGCGAGCGATTTCGCCCTCGCGCCCGCCCAGTTCAAGTGAGCCAAAAAAGCTTGCTGCCTCCGATACCGACATGCGCGATATAGATTCCATGTTGGCTCCGCAAAAACGGACGGCGCGTGCCACGGGATTCATGCGCGTGCCTTGACACGATGGGCAGACAGGCAGTGCCTGCCCTTCATCGTCTTCCTCCCACTCCCGTTTCATTTCCATTTCCACTTCCCGCTCCAACGGCGTCTCCGCCGTAAGCTTAGCCCGCAACAGCGTCCCATACCCTTCACATTCTGGACACCAACCGTGCGGCGAATAAAACGAAAAAAGGCGCGGGTCAAGCTCGGGGAAAGACCTGCCTGATCCGGGGCAATACACCAGCGTGCTGAATAGTGTCTCGCGCTCGTTTTCTTCGTCCAAAAGAACCAACTGCCCGCCTCCAACAGAAAGTGTTTCGGAGACTAGCCTCATGAGTTCTCCGGCTTTATTGCCGGCATCAGGAAAACCTATCATGGCTTCGATGGTATGTTCGCGGTAGCGATCCAGCACTGGGAATGAAACGGCATCCACCCACTCCCCGTCCACTCGCAAAAGCGGGTAATTTTTCTTTTGCGCCCAACGCGCGATTTCCATGTGCGTACCCTTCCGCCCTTTTATCAGCGGAGCCAAAAACATAAACTGTTCCGGTTTCGCCTGTGCAGAGGAGAGTGCCCGTGCGACCCGTTCTTGTATTTCGGCGGCAGACTGGCGGATGGCTATCTCGCCCGTGTCGGGGTCATGCTGGACGCCGAGTTTTGAAAAAAGAAGCCTTACAAAAGTGTGTATTTCTGTGAGTGTAGCCACTGTGCTTTTGCCGCCGCCACGCGTGGTCTGCTGTTCGATGGCCACGGTGGGAGGTATGCCAGTGATGGAATCAACATCGGGCTTTTCAGCCTGTCCAATGAACTGCCGAGCGTAGGCGTTCAAGCAATCCAAATAACGCCTCTGCCCCTCGGCAAAAATCACATCGAAAGCGAGCGAGCTTTTGCCCGATCCGCTCGGCCCTGTAACTACTGCAAAAGTGTCCAGCGGTATCGAAACGGAAATATTTTTCAGGTTGTGATGCCTCGCCCCAATGACCTGCAACGATTTCGGCGGCCCCGCAGTCTTCTTCTGTTTTTTTGGCGATTTTTTTACAGTTTCTTTCGGGCGCGGAGCCAGATGCTCCTTCAAAAAAGCTCCCGTCAAACTGGCGGGATGTGCTGCTATCTCCTCGGGTGTCCCACAAGCCACAATCTCGCCCCCACGCTCCCCGGCTTCTGGGCCAAGGTCTATGATCCAGTCCGCATTTTTAATAACATCCAAATTGTGTTCGATAACAAGGAGCGAATGCCCAGCATCAACCAACATGTGCATCGCTGCTGCTAAACCGATTATGTCATCGAAATGTAGGCCAGTGGTGGGTTCGTCCAAAATGAGCAGGTCGCCTTTGCCAGATAGGTTCTTGGCCTGACCGATTTTCGCGAGGCGCCCAGCCAGTTTGACGCGCTGCGCCTCACCCCCAGAAAGCTGGCTCAACGGCTGGCCGAGAGTCAAATACCCAAGCCCAACTTTTTCCAACCACTCCAGTGCCGAGATGATTGTTTCTGCATTCACGCGCTCGCGCAAAGTATCGCCTTTTTCCTTTCGTTCACGGAAGAAAATTACAGCGTGACCTATCGTCATCTCTAGCATGTCGGATATTGAGTAGCCGCAGTAGCGGACACCGAGCACATGCGGCTGGAATCGTTTCCCCTCGCAGACGGGACATTTCACAAACAGGTCGCTCAAAAACTGCATCTCGATTTTTTCGCTCCCCATGCCCTGGCATCTATCGCAGCGGCCATGCCCAGTGTTGAAGGAAAAGGCCGATGCGTTCAGCCCGTGGCTCATGGCACCATCCGTCGCCGCAAAAAGCTCGCGCACCGCATCGTAAGCACCCACATAAAGAATCGGGTTTGATCGCGGCGTCTTGCTTAGTGGCGACTGATCCACAAGCACGATCTCGGAAACCGCCCGTCCACCCTCTACAGAAACAACGCACCCTGCCTCCTCTGCCGCAGTGCCGCGCTGGCGCAGCAAGTTTTTGTGCAACACATCGTGAGCCAGTGTGCTTTTACCAGAACCGCTAACGCCTGTCAGACAGACCAGCAGCCCAAGAGGAATGTCCAAATCTATGTTTTTGAGATTATTCTCCGAGGCACCGCGCAAACGCAGCCATTTATCATCGGCATCCTCAGTCGGCAGTGGGCGGCGGCACGACGGAATCGGAATCATTTTTTTTCCAGAAAGATAGCTGCCAGTCAGTGAAGATGCGTCAGAAGTAATGCCGCCCGCATCCCCGGCGTAAACAACGCGTCCACCATCGCGCCCGCGCCCTGGCCCGAGGTCTAATATGTGGTCGGCGGAACGGATGATCCGCTCATCGTGTTCTACCACCACAACAGTATTACCAGCATTTTTAAGCTGCGCGAGAATGCGGGCTAGGCGATCCGTGTCTCTCGGATGCAGTCCCACGCTCGGCTCGTCCAATACAAAAAGCGTGTTGACCAGTGATGCGCCGAGGCACGCTGTAAGATTTACTCGCTGCGCCTCACCGCCAGAGAGCGTCCTGGCCGAACGGTCGAGCGACAGGTAGCCCAGCCCCACCTCATCAAGATAGCCAAGCCGCGAAACGACTGCCTTCAGAAGCATGGACACAGCGGCGTCATTTGAACATATAGACCCACGCCCCACATCCGTGAGAAAGGAGAGCGCGGCACTAACAGGGAGCGCACACAGCTCTGCAATAGAATAAAAAGGGGTTGCGCCGTGGACACCGAGTTTCCACGCAAGCGTTTCTGGCTGGTAGCGTGTGCCAGAACAGGCGGCACACACTTGGTATGCGCGGTAGCGTGAGAGAAAAACGCGAATATGCATCTTGTAGGTTTTTGATTCCAACCACTTGAAATACCCTTTTACACCATACCATTTGCCTTGTTCCCACGCCTCGGAGACTGAACCTTCAAAAGGCTCTCCTTCAACCACAAATTTTTGGTGCTCTGGCGACATCTCGCAGAACGGGACATCAAGCGGGATTCCCTTTTTTTTGCAGGTGCGGATAAGGTCTTCTTGGCACTCCTTGGAAAAGCCTGTCAACCACGGTTTGACCACGCCCTGCCGCAGCGTGCGCGTTGCGTCTGGCATTACGCGTTGCCAGTCAATTTCCATCGTGCGGCCAAAACCACGGCACGCGGGACATGCACCAGTGGGGTGATTAAAGCTAAACAGCCCCGGAAAAGGCGTGCGGAACGAAACTCCATCATGCCGACAAGAAAGATGGCTGGAAAAAAAATGCGATGCCAACCTCCCGCCCGAGTCATGGAATGCAGCATGCCCTTTGCCAAGACGGAGAGCCGATTCAACAGCCTCCAAGAGCCGTTTTTTCTGGCTCGGCTCCACCGTTACACGATCAGCCACAACTGTGATGCACCCTTCAAACACCATCCCCTGCGGCGTATCTCCAGCGCGTATTTCGCACATTTTTCCGCCCGAAAAAATGCGTGTGTAGCACTGCGCCCTCAGGAAGTCCAATGCCTCGCGTAATGGCGTTTCTTGTGGGAACGGAACATCGAATGTGACCCACGCGGCCTGTCCGTGCCAAGGCTCTTCGTCCAGCATGGACGCAACAATTTCCTGCGGTGAGAGAGCCCGCACCTCCTTGCCGCATTTGGTGCAAAAGAGTGTGGTAGCCCTCGAAAAAAGGAGTTTGAGGTAATCGTTTATTTCAGTGAGGGTGCCTACTGTGCTGCGCGTGGTGCGAGCCGTGTTGCCCTGCTCCAGCGCGATGGCTGGCGGGATTCCCTCGATGGAGTCGGCCATCGGTTTATCCATGCGCTCCAAAAACTGCCTTATGTATGGAGAAAAAGTCTCCACATAACGCCGCTGTCCCTCTGCGTAAAGAGTGTCGAATGCGAGGGAGGATTTGCCGGAACCGCTGGGGCCAGTTATCACCGTAATCGCGTGGCACGGTATTTCCACATCCACGCCCTTCAGGTTGTTTTGTCGGGCGTTTTTAATTCTAATCATCTGTGGGGGGCACGCCATAAAATGTGGGCTATGTTAGGCAGGCGTTCCTTAGCTTACAAGTGGCAATAAAGGGCAGTCAAATGAGGTGTCTGTTTTCACTCGAAAAAATCACGCTGAGACGCATCGGACGATAGATGGCGATGCCAGTCTTGGGCACGCTGTTCGATAGGGAGTTTCATGCGTTCAGCCAGGCGTTCCGCCGTTTCCGTTGCCAGCCCCTCGTAATAGTTCGATGCAAAAATATAAATTTCGTCCAATTCCTCCATGTAGCCCAAGCGGGCCGCCCACGCGTCGAGGTCGTTTTGCCTAGGCCACATCAGACTGCTGTAAACATGCAGCGGATGCCCGGCAGCATCGAACTGCGCAGATGTTTCCCCAAGCAGCCTGACATAAGCGCTGCGGCTCGTTTGCCCAAGGTGATGGAATGCCCGCAAGTTGCCTGGTGCCCCTTTGTCGCTCCAAACCCGCGTGACGCCGTGTTTGCGGAGCAGTTCGTCAAAGCGCGGCGCATCCCACGAATCGTCCCGAAACTCTATGGCGAACTTTATTTCCGTGGGAAGTTCTTGCAAAAAAAGGTGTAGCCATTTGCCGTGCGGATGCGCGTGAAACGCGGGTGGAAAACTGAGCAAGACCATGCCGAGCTTTTTTTTCAAATGCGATATGACCTCTAAAAACACTTTCAGCTCGGCTTCTGGCTCGCCCATACCGAACTCGTGCGTTATTTGACGCGGTGCTTTCAGGCAAAATCTAAAATCATCTGGTGTGCGGTCATACCAGCCTTTCACCATGGATTCACTGGGTGCATGATAAAAAGTGGAGTCCACTTCCACAGCAGGAAATTTTCCTGCATAATATGTGAGCCACTGGCTATGCGCCAAGTGGTCGGGATAAAAAACGCCCCTCCAATCTTCCACGCTCCACGAGCATGTGCCTATATAAAAATCGGTTCTGGGAGAGCTTTTTTCTTGCCCTTGCGTTTTGTCTGGATTGTCTTCAGGCCTGATCAAGTGCTTTAAAAAAACTCAAAGCGTCTGCAAGAAACGGACGAGCTGCTCGCGGCTTGGGCTTATCGCTTGGCGAACATAAAACCCGCTGGTTGCCACGCCAAGTTGCAAAGACTGCGCAAGGTCGCATCCAAGCAATCGGCCTATGCAAAAACCAGCGTTGAAATGATCACCTGCCCCAGTGGATATTTTAGGGTTGGCCGTAAATGGCCCTGGCACGATCGCGTTCCCTTGCGCATCCGCAGCCACCGCAAACTGGACGGGATGGATCACGCAGGTGCCGACTTCTAGTTTGGCTCGTATCTTGGATGACAAGTCAGCCAACATTTTATCGCCTTTTCCTACTGTCTTTAGCGCAAGAACTTTGCCGACTTGTAGTCCTTCCTTCTCGTTCAACCCCAAAATCACATCGTGCTGTGTCTGGAACTTGCCAATCACCTTGATAGCCGCCAGTAAATCCTCATCGGAACGCTTTTCCGGATCCGCTAAATCAAAGAAAATAACCTTTTTCTGGTTTTCTGATTTCGGTGCCATGTCCGTCTGAATTTTCTTCCAGATAGCGGTCATGTGCGGGAGCATAGTCCAGTTCACTATCCCGACAAAACGAGCAGCCTCCCACATTTTCCGCCATGTGGTCTCACCCACCCGCTTGCGGATATTTTCATAAGTGACTTCGCCGACGGTGGCGTGCTTGCCAATCATGAGCTTGCCGTCATCGAACTCAATAGCGTCCGTCACGGCTGGCTCAGTAACGCCGAGCACATTGGATCGCTTTGCAAAGTCGGCAAAAATCGGGTGAACTTTCGGGTATCCAGTCATTCCGCAATAAGTGACGGGAACGCCGAGGGAAGACATCGCGAAGGCCATTATGGGGCCGTTGCCGCCAAGCTTCGTCTGTTGGATAACAACTTCTAAGTTTGTGCTTTTGCCCGCCGCCCCAGACACCCTAGCCCCAAAACTTTTAAGAGTCTTGATCCTAGTATATTCAGTGGCAGACTTTCTGGTGTCCACCGCATGATAAATGTGATCCACGAAACCGTCGAACCCAAGGAGGGCAGGCGTTCTTTGTAGTGCCGCACGGGAACCAATTAATTTTTCGGCTGTTTGACGGGCTAATCTTGACGATGTGGTAGCATTCATAATTTATGTCTTTTAAAAAGGTAAAGTGACGCTCAGGTTAGCTAAATGGCATGAAATAGCAAGTTTTTTCACATTTTTTTAGCAATTCGATCACGGGCACTTAGTTTTGACATACGA
>JAIFLJ010000254.1:0-1638 GCA_020049135.1 bacterium
ATCCAATAGCAAAATAAACTCTCCGCATCATAGTTTTTAAACGCCCATATTGAGAAAAATATTTTAACCTCACCCACTTTTAATCACACCCAAGCAGAAGTTAAATTCCCATCGTGTGCAAGTGCGGTATTTTGTTAATCTTTACATCAGGCCGCACTGGCAGTAATCCCATCGCAAGATGGATGGCGGCGAACCTTTGGGCATGTTTGGTGTGATGTTGCATAGGCGTAATTTTTTGCGCTCTTTAGCCGCAGCGTCTGGCATCACAGCATTTGTGGGATGCAGTAGCACGGTTGTTACGGATAAAAACTCACATAAAAAAATCCTGCGCCCTGCGCTAGTTGGGTCGGATTGGGAAATAGCGCCCGCGCCAGATTTGCGCAGGTTCGGGCTAGACCATGGCGGGGGTGTTTTGGGGCACGGCGCAAATGAGCCAAATGACCACACTATTTTCCAAGATGACGGAGGGCTCTGGCATCTGTGGGCGGCTGTGAGAAACACTACCGTCGGGCGAGTGCTTGTCCACTGGACTTCCGATGTTCTTGAAAAACGCGGGTGGCAGCTTGCCGATGACATCATCCGCGCTGACAAGGGTGCTGGTGAAAGCCTTGTCGAGTGGCATGGCGAAGAGTTTATCCAATCACCGATTGTCGTTAGACATGATGGACGCTATTATCTTTTTTATGGTGGATACGATACGGGGGTGGATGCACGCGGCGTGCCGACGGACGACTATGGTAAAGCAGAGAAACAGCTTTCGTTGATGACATCGGTAGATGGTATTCAATGGGAGCGACATTGCGGGTTAAACGGTTGGAGCCGCGTTTTTGTTGGGCCTGGAGCTGTCCGCGATCCGTGCATCATAAAAATCGGCGATCTTTGGCACTGCTACTACTGCGGGCACGAGGGCGGCGATGCAGAACGGGCGGGCATTTACATGAGGACTTCACGAGACCTGTTGCAATGGTCTGGCTGGTCGTGCGTTCACCGGACAAAGGAGGTGAACCCGAGAACTGGCAAACCAATTAAGCCCGAATCCCCTTTTGTGACTGTGAAAAACGGGCTCTATTATCTTTTTAGGAGCCACGGGAGAGAGGATGGGACTTATGTTTTTTGCAGTGCGAATCCGTGCAATTTTGACAAGGACGGCGAGAGTGCGAACGAGGTTGCATTTTTGCATGGTGTGACGGCACCTGAGTTAGTCATCGATCCTCAAGGGATCGAGTGGATAAGCAACATTCGTCCAGTGGATCAGCCAGGGTTTTATGGCATCAGGCTATCGCGATTAGAGTGGGTTGATACGGGGCGAGAGCTGTGAGCTGAGAAACAGGAAAAGATGTGTTTCTTCATCCATTGAAAGAATGGGGGAGTCTTTAAAAAATGACATGTTTTAAATTGGGTTTAGACATTCTCAGAGGGGCATTGTTTGTTTAGATTGTCTTAATTGGCATAAAAAGCAGTGACTCTTTAAAGAGAAACAACAATGGGAGTTCTTGTGAAAAAAATGCGTAATTTACTTTTGCTATTGGTCGGAATTTTAGTGCTTTTGGGAGATGTTGCCGAAGCGCAAGAAATCGAGGTGCCCATTCTTGATGGGGCGTGGATTAAGATTGCGGATCGCGAGCCAGATGTAGGCGA